>JARXKO010000018.1 GCA_030271595.1 Pseudomonadota bacterium
CTCCGTCTCCGCCAGCCTCCGGTGCGCTTCGCTCCCGTTCAGGCGGGAAGAAACTTCATCGCCAGACCATTCATGCAATAGCGCAGGCCAGTCGGCCGCGGGCCGTCGTTGAAGACATGGCCCAAATGGCCGCCGCAGCGCGCGCACTGCACTTCAGTTCGTTCCATCAACAGGCTGCGGTCGCCCCGTGTCAGGATCGCGCCCGGGAGCGGCTTCCAGAAGCTTGGCCAGCCGGTGCCGCTATCGAACTTGGTGGCGGAGCTGAACAGTTTCTGGTTGCACCCGGCGCAGGCGAAAATGCCCTTGCGATGTTCATTATTGAGCGGGCTCGTGAAGGCTCGCTCGGTGCCGGCCTCACGCAGGATTGCATAGCGTTGCGGGCCGAGCAGCTTTTCCCAGTCGGCTGGACTATGCCTGACTGCAAAGCTGCCCCCGGCAGCGGACACGGGTCCGCTCCGAACGATGATAGCCAGCGAGCCGAGCGCGATGGCGCCGAGTAGCTGGCGACGGTCAAAATCCTGGTTCATGATTGTCAATACGTTCGCGCCGATCACCCGGATGCACCCGACTACCTTAAACGCTTTCGAGCTGACCCGACGCGACCACTGGCCCGGTCGGGTCGCCGCTCGGCGAACCCCCCGGCGGCTCGACCGTAATGGCGATCGTCGCGCCTTTCTTGAGCAAAGCGGCGAGCGCATCGGCAAGGTCCATGCGCGACATCGGGTCATTGCCCATGGTGCCGAGCGAAATCGGTTTGCTGCCCTTGGGAATGACCCACAATTCGTGGGCATGGGCGGGATCGGCGGGCATGTCCCCGGCGACCGCCAGCACAAGCTGGCGACTGGCCGGATTCCAATTGGCGACGATCTTGGTGCCCTGCTTGTCGCCGAGCATCGCGACCATCGAAGCGGCAGCGGCCGCCGGTGCCGGCTGAATTGTCGAGGTCGGCGGCGGCAGCGGTGCCAGTCGCGGCTGAACCAACAGGATTCCGGCGAGAGCGGCGGCCGCGGCCAGCAGGCCGGCATTGGCCCGGCGCGACCATTTGACCTGGCTTTCAAGGGCGCGGATGCGGTCGCGTTCGCCAATCAGACGGTCGATTTGCAGCCACAGCCCGGCAGGCGCCGGCGCCTCCTCAACCTCTTCGAGCAACGGCGCCAGCTGCCACGTCCATTCCTCGACCAGGCGGCGGAACTGACCATCTTCCGCCCACGCCCGGCGGGCCTCGGCAAGGTCGGGACCTTCGAGCACGCCGAGCGCATATTCGGCGGCGAGCTGGCTGCGTTCCCCGCTCATCGCTCGAGACACTGGCGAAGGTTGTGCAAGGCGCGGCGAATCCAACTCTTCATCGTTCCCAGCGGCACCGCTTCGCGGGTCGCGAGCTCGCTATAGGTCGAACCATCGACGAACGCGGCGCGAATCATCGTCCGCGGCCGATCGTCGAGCTCGTCGAGACAGTTGGTCAGGCGATCGCGGTCCTGCGCCTGGACCGCAAGGTCGAAGGCGCTGGGATCGCCGTCGGCCACATCCAGCGCCTGATCGAGGTCGGTGAGCTTGGCCCGCCGCTGACGCAGGCGATCGATCGAGCGGTTGCGGGCAAGCACCGACAGCCAGGTGATCGCGCTGGCCTTGGCGGAATCGAACATCGCCGCCTTGCGCCACACCGTCACATAGACGTCCTGGAGCACGTCCTCGGCTTCGGCCTCGCTGCCGAGCAGACGCAGGCAGATGCCGAACAATTTGGCCGAAGTCCGCTGGTAAAGCAGCGCCATTGCCGGGCGGTCGCCGGCGGCGATGGCGCGGACGATCGCCGCCAGTTCGCCGCGCTCGTTCGGAACATTGGTCAAATTGGGGGGCTGGCGTGGCGAGTCGTTCATTGGCGGACGTACGAATAGCGCATGGCGGGCCGCGGCGGGAGCCGAGTCATGATTGTACGCAATAGCCATCGCCCTCCTCCAGCCTGAACACAGCACTGGCGCTGTCCCAATGAGATACGCTGCGGGCAGCGGCTTAGATGCGCCGCGTGAAGTGCTCGGCAGCCCGTGGGGGGATATCCGCAACGCCGAATAGCGGTTGGCTTCGGCCGGAAGCAGGCAAGGTATTTGAATCGCTGCCGTGCCCCTGTTACCCGCCAGCGATGAAAAAGTGGCTCAAGGACGGCAGTTTCCGGTCGCTGCTCAAGAACACGAGCTACCAGGCATTGTCGAAGGCGCTGGCGGCTATCTGCAGCGTCGCCGCTTTGGCTTTCGCCGGGCGCGGGCTGGGCCCGTCGGCGTTCGGGCTGCTCGTCGTCATCCAAAGCTATGTCCAGTCGGCCAGCGGGATCGCCAAGTTCCAGTCGTGGCAGCTGGTGGTCCGCTTTGGCTCGGCTGCGCTGAGCGAAAATGACCCGGGGCCGCTGAAGGAGGCAACCGGCTTCGCCATTGGTCTCGATCTCATCAGCGCGATCGTCGGGTCGGTCGCGGCGATTGCCTTATTGCCGACGATTGGGCCGTGGCTGCACATTCCGCCGGCGATGATTCCCTATGCGATGGCCTATTGCCTGTTGCTCCCGACCATGGCCGCGGCGACGCCGGCCGGAATCCTTCGCGCGCTCGACCGCTTCGACCTGATCGGCTGGCAATCCACGGTCACCCCCATTCTGCGCGGGCTGATGGCCTTTGCCGCATGGCTGGCTGGAGCCCCCTTGCTGGTCTATCTGGCGATCTGGTTCGCAAGCTCATTGTGCGGTGAATTCTACGCCTGGTTCATGGCCTGGCGCGAGCTGCGCCGGCGCGGGTTCAACCACGGTATCCGGCTCAGGCTCCGCCCGCGCCAGCTGCCGGGGGCGTGGAAGTTCGCCATCAACGTCAATCTGTCGACCTCGCTCAATGCAACCGCTGGCCCGGCCGCCAATTTGATCGTCGGCGCGATCCTCGGCCCGGCGGCGGCAGGCATCTTCCGAATCGCGAGAAGCATCGCGCAGAGCATCGAAAGTCCCGCCGATTTTCTTGAAAAGGCTTTCTATCCGGAGGTGCTGCGGCAGGATCTCAATACCAAGCGGCCATGGAATCTGATGCTCCGCAGTGCGGTCGTCGCGGCGTTCATCGGAACCGTCATGGTCGCCGCGATCCTGATCGGCGGGCGCTACCTCATTCCAGTGATCTTCGGCGCTCAATATGGCGCTGCTTATCCGGTTGTGGCGATCATGGTCTTTGCGACATTCATTGCAGCGGTCACCTTTCCGGTGGTGCCGATGCTCTATGCCATGAACCGCGCACCGGTGACCCTGGTCGCCAAGTTTCTGGGCACCAGCATATTCCTGCTGGGGCTATTTCCCTTGTGCCGCTGGGCCGGCGTTCCGGGGGCTGGCATGGCGTTCGTCCTTGGCGACCTGACTGCGCTGGCGATCGATCTGTCGACGCTGTGGCGCGAATATGTCCGGCGGGTCGGCCGACCGGCGATGGCCGACCAGGCCGCACTTTGACTGGCGCGAGACTCCTGCCTGAACTCGACATCTGGCGCTGCGCGATTGTCCGGCCAGGCGCCGCCCGGCCATCCCAGGCTGATCTTGTAGCCGAAAAACTCATCTGGTTGCCGCAACCCCGTCGTTTCGCCTTCCGCGCCGATCCGTTCGGCCTCCACCAGGCTGGAAGGCTCTACATCTTCGTCGAGCATTTCGACTATCGATCGAGGAAGGGCATGATCGAGGCGCTGGTCTATGACGACCAGTATAATCTGGTTGAATGCGGCACCGCGCTGACCCGGCCGTGGCATCTGTCCTATCCCTATGTATTCCGCGCGGACGGCGACATCTGGATGCTTCCGGAAGCGCGGCAGTCGGGGCAGCTGACGCTTTACCGGGCCCGCGAGCTGCCCTGGAAATGGGAGGAAGCGGCGACGATCCCGATCGACCCCGGGGCGGTCGACGCGACCCCCGTCTTTCACGACGGCAGGTGGTGGCTGTTCTATGGCCGCGGCGGCCGCAATGCGCCCGGCTTGATGGACCTCAACATCGCGTATTCCGACCAGCTGACCGGACCGTGGACTCCCCATCCCGCCAACCCCGTCAGACAAGGCATGAGCAGCCGGCCAGCGGGCACACCGCAGGTCGATGGCGACGGCCGGATCGATCTGCCGCTCCAGGATTCCACCACTACGTACGGTGGCAGTGTGCGGCGGTTGTCGATCAGCCGCCTCGATCCGCGGCATTTCGAGGCTGAGGAGTTCGACTGGCTCGCCCCAACCCCTGCCCTGGCACCCTATGTCGACGGCCTGCATACGTTGAGCATTGCCGGCGATGTCGCGCTCATCGATTGCAAGCGTATCGACCGATCGCTGGGCGGCGCCATCGCCTGGCATCGCGGACGGTTCGCCCGCCGCTTCAGTTAATCGTGTCCATCCAGGCCTGGAACATGAGCAGGTTCCAGATGACATTGTCATGCCGTTTCTTTCCGGCCAGGAACCCGTGCCACAACTGGCGGACCGCGGCGACATCGAAGATCTGTTGCCGCGCCAGACGGTCCTCGCTGAGCAAATCCTCACCCCAGGTTCGGAGCGGCCCGCGGACCCATTTTTCGACCGGCAAGCAAAAGCCCATCTTCGGTTGTTCCAGGACCTGGGGTGGCAGGAGGCGCCTGCCGATCGTACGCAGGATTGCCTTGCTGTCGATCGGGCCGAGCCGCTGCGCCATCGGCAAGCGCCAGGCATATTCGACGATCCGGTGGTCGAGGAAAGGTGCCCGGACCTCAAGCGACACCGCCATCGAGGCGCGATCGACCTTGGTCAGTATGTCCTCGGGAAGATAGGTCAGCGTATCCGCGTACATCATTTTGTCGACCGGATTGGTCAGAAACGGAAGCGCTCCGAACGCCGACGGCCCATGGGCGGCGCTACCGCCGCGAACCAGCCTCTCGGCATGATCGACCCGCGACACGCGCCAGCGATACAGATCCTCGAAGGCCTCTGTGCCAAGCATCTTCGCGGCGCGTCCAGCGGGCCCGCGGATCAGTGCGCCCTGCGACCTCATTCCGGCGATTCCGGACAGCGCCTTGCGCACCGCGACGGGCAAGCGGCTGACGCCGCCCCACTCGCGCTCCTGTTTGCGGTATCGGCTATAGCCCCCGAACAACTCGTCGCCGCCATCTCCCGACAAGGCGACGGTGATGCTTTGCCGGCTCAGCTGGCTGATCAGGAAGGTCGGAATCTGGGATGAATCGCCGAACGGCTCGTCCCAAATCTCCGGCAGCCGCGGAATGACGTCCATGGCGTCGCGCGACGTCACATACAGCTCGGTGTGATCGGTGCCGAGATAGTTGGCGATCCGCCGCGCCTGCGGCGCTTCATCGAAGCCTTCTTCGGCGAACCCGATCGTGAAGGTCTTCACCGGACGCGATGATTGCGCCTGCATCAGCGCAACGATCAGCGACGAATCGATGCCGCCCGACAGAAACGCGCCGAGCGGGACGTCGGCGATCATCCGCATCCCGATCGCCTCCTTCACAAGCGCTTCGAGATCGACCGCCAGTTCGGGTCCATCGGGCAGCGAGTTGGCGGCGCCCGAGACAGCACAGTCGCGCAAGCTCCAATAGGCGACGGGCGCGCCGATTGCGGCCCCGGCCTCCGCGATCTCCACATAATGGCCGGCCGCCAGCTTCGCGATCCCCTGCCAGATGGTACGCGGCGCCGGTACGTAATCGTAGCGCACCATGTCGATGAGCGCGTCGCGATCCAGCTGCGATCGAAAATCGGGATGAGCCCGAAGCGCCTTGAGTTCCGACCCGAACAAGAAGGCGCCGCCGGTCGACCCATAATATAACGGCTTTTCCCCGAGCCGGTCGCGGGCGAGGGTGAGTATCCGCCGCTGGCGGTCCCAGACCCCGAAGGCGAACATCCCGTTCAGCCGCCCGAGCGCCTCACGCACGCCCCAATGGTCGATCGCCGCGAGCAGCACTTCGGTGTCGGATGTGCCGCTCCACGCCGGCGCTGCCCCTGCTTCTTCGAGGTCGCCGCGGAGCTGGCCGAAATTGTAAATCTCGCCATTGTAAGTGATCACGAACCGGCCCGAAGCCGAGACCATCGGCTGGTGGCCGGCCGGTGACAGATCGACGATCGCCAGGCGCCGGTGACCAAGCGCCACGCCCGCCTCCGAATCGATCCATATCCCCGAATCGTCGGGTCCGCGGTGAGCAATCGCGCTGGCCATTGCCCGAGTCACGGCGGCCGCTCCGTCATCGAGTCCGCCGCCGTGCAGAAATCCGACAATGCCGCACATTCGATCTAGTCCCCTGAAGCGGCGCTGACGACCGCAATCATGGCTTCACGCGGCAAAGGCAAGCATCGATCGCGGCCAAATACTCGCTGGCTTGGTCCGCCGCTCGATAGGGTTCGGCGGCCGCGGCCAGCAGAGCACGGTCGACCGGTCTCTCGAGCTCAGCCGCCATTGCCTCGGCCATCGCCTTGGGGTCGCGTGGTGGGACCAGCCGGCCGAGCCGGCCGTGCTGAAGGAGGTCGCGCGCGCTGCCGACGCAATCGGTCGCGACCACCGGGCAACCCATCGCCAGGGCTTCGATCAATGCCCCGGCCGACCCCTCCCACAGCGATGAGGAGACGAACAAGTCGGCGCGCCTGAGCCAGGCCGCGATGTGATCGACGGAACCGGGCAAGGCGAAATCTCCCGCGATTCCGAGCCGCCGTGCAAGCCGCTGCAAATGCTCGATCTCGCGCCCCGTCCCGGAGCCGAGAATTGCCAACCGGGCCGGGCGGCGCGCGCGCAACAAGGCGAAAGACCGAAGCAACGTCGGAAAGTCCTTGGCCACCGCCAGCCGGCCGACGCCGACAATCAACGGAATGCCAGGATCCTCTGGCCAGGGCAGCGCCACTGGCGCGGTCGCCCCCGCGAGAAACGATGGAGTGATGACCGGATTGCGGATGACGACGATCGGAGCCGCCGGCAGCGCCTGACGAATGGATGCGGCGATGTCATCGGCCACGGCAATGATCAGATCGGCCGCGGCATAGCGCCGCATTCGCGCCCGTCGCCGCTGCATTTCGGCGAGCCGCTGCCTGACCATGATCCAGGGAAAGGTGCGCAATGGATGGCTGCTCGCGCGCAACACCAAGGGGATGTGCGGTCCCTGGCCTACCGCCTTGACGGCGATGGCGTGAACCGCCGCGGCGCCGGCCAGCAAAGCGTCCGGAGGATCGGTTGAAAGGTGATCGGCAAGCGATTGCGCCGGCGCATTGCGATCGAGCATCAGGACTCGGACATTTGACGCCAGCTGCTCGCGCAGCTCGCCTTGCCCATCGACCAGGAAGAGGTCGATCGTCCGCCCGCTGGCGGCGAAGCCGTTGATCAACTCGACCATTCGCCGCTGCGCCCCGCCACCCTCGAGCGACTGCAGCAGGACCGCGATCCGGCGCGCTTTGGCCGGCTGCGTCATCCGCGTGCTCGCGGCTCGCAGCCGAGGCTCTCTTTGAGCGCGGCAACGTGGCTGCGGATGCCATTGTCGATGGAATAGAGGTCGGCGATCGCGCGCAGGCGGGTCGGGCGTGGTGCCGCCAGCCCCGAGTCGATTTGACGGGCAAGCGCAGCAGGCGCGGTGTCGGTGATCAGCGCGCAGCCCTCAGCCCCGTCAAGCAAGGTGCGCGCGGCGGGAAAGCAATCGGTGCACAACACCGGACAATTGGCCGCCATTGCTTCGAGCACCGCCGCCGGAAGGCCTTCGTAATCCGACGTCAGCACAAACAGATCGGCGCTATGCAAGGCGGCCGCGACGTCGGCGGCGTAGCCAGGCAGAGAGACACGCCCGTCGAGGCCAAGGTCGCGCACCTGGCGCTCAAGCGCAGCCCGTTCCTCGCCTTCCCCCAGGATCACCAGCCTGCTGTCCTTGTCGGCGACGCGCGCGAATGCCGCAATCAACCGATCGAGCCTTTTCTGGGCGGTCAGCCGGGCCACGCTGATCACCGTCTTGCCGGTCGCCGCCCGAGCCTTGTCTGCGGGCGCAAGCATCGCCCTGGTCACATAGGGATTGTGGACGTCGCGAAAGAGTGTCTTGAAGCGGGGGAAGGCGGCGCGCATTTCCGCGCTTTCGTCGGCGCTCAAGGTCCACACCGCCGAGGTCCAGCGGAAGATCAGTGCATAGCTCAGCCGGCGGACGGCACGAGCGATCCCGCGGTGGCGCGAACTGGCGATCGGGTTGGTGGTCTTGAGCAGCAAACGGGCGCGGCGCAGGCCTGCAACACGGAGTGCGAAGGCGGTCGCGAGCGAGGTGTTGTTCGCGGTCGAGATCGCGGCATCGGGCCTCGACGCCTTGAGATGCGACACCAGCCTGGGAAAGGTTCTGATCAGGTCCCAGCCGCGCGATGCACTGGCGCGGCCGAGATAGGTCACCGGAATGTCGTCGACGCGGTCGGTAAGCAGGGCTTCGACCTCCCCGCCGCGGCACAGCACGACCATCTCGACGTCCATACCGGCAGCAGCGAAGCCGTTGGCCAGATAGGCCGCGACGCGGTCGCTACCGCCGCGGCTGAACTTGTGGAGGATCAGCGACACGCGCGGCCGGTGGGGCGGGGCTTCAGCCATTGGTCGTGCCGCCGCTGACCGTCCCATAGCCAATCCACCACCAGGCGAAGACCGCGATCGCGTAGAGCATCCGGCTGTGGTCGGCCCGGCCCCGCCGGTGCTCGTCGAACAGCCGGTCGACCGCGGCCGGCCGCAAATAGCCGAGTTTGGCGGCGCCGCTGTCGTGCCACGCGGCGCGCGCAAATTCGCCGAAAGGGCCGCGCAGCCAATCCGCCATCGGGATCTGAAACCCCTGCTTGGGCAGGGTTGTGATGCCCGGCGGAAGCCACGGCGCAACCGCCTTGCGAAGAAGATACTTGCCGGTCCTTCCGCGCAACTTGAGGTCAGTCGGGACGGTCAGCGCCCAATCGACCATCTTGTGCGACAGGAACGGCACTCGAGCCTCGAGCGAATGGGCCATGCTCGGCCGGTCGAGCCGGGTCAGCATCTGCGACGGCAGATTGACGCTAAGGTCGGCGAACAGAAATTGCTCCAGCGCCGACAGGCTCTTGCCCGCGGCGTCCGGAAAATATTCCTGTTCGAGCCCGGCGAGCCAGCCGCTGCCTTCGAACCGGGCGGCGAAATCCGGTTCGAGCAGCGCGCCGCGCACCGCCGTGCTGCTGATCTGGGTCGCCGCGAAAAACTGCTGGTAGCCGTCCGGAAGCCGGGCGAATTCGACAAATCTGCGGGCGTGCTGGCGCAACAAATTCGCCCGCGCCGATCCCGTCACCGGGAGTGCGTCGATCGCGCGCATGACCGGCGAAAGAGCGCGGATCGTGCCGCGGCGGCGTTCGATTTCGAGTGCGTTGCGGTGTCGTTTGTACCCAGCGAACAACTCGTCGCCGCCGTCGCCGCACAGTACGACCTTGACCTCACGCGCGGCAAGCTCGGACGCGAACCAGGTGGGGATCGCGGCCATGTCCGCAAATGGCTCGTCGAAGCTCAGCGGCAGTCGCGGAAGCAGGTCGGCGGCCGCGTCCGCCGCCAGCGGCTCTACCACGATCGGGCAGCCCAAATGGCTAGCGATGGCCCGCGCCTCGGCGCTCTCGTCAATCGCCGCTCCGGGGTGCGAAATGGTGAAGGCAGTCACTGGCCGGTCGGTCGAACGGACCATCGATGCAAGCACCGCCGAGGAGTCTATGCCCCCGGACAGGAAGGCCGCGACCGGCACGTCGGACTGCATATGCCGGGCCGTCGTTTCGACCAGCATGGTCCGGGTCTGCTCGACCCAATCGGCTTCGGAGCGCACCGCGGCGGTGCAAAATCGCGGAGCCCAATATCGTTCGGTCCGAGACTTTCCGTCAGCGCCGATCGTCAGCCAATGGCCGGGATCGAGACAGCCGACTTCGCGATAGATCGACCGGGGCCGGCGCACATGACCGAAAGCGAAGAAATCATGAACCGAGCGATCATCGACGGTGAAGCGGTGTTCCGGGAGCAGGAGCAAGGCCTTGAGTTCCGACGCGAACGACAGGCCGCCCGATTGCTCGGAGATGTACAGCGGTTTGATGCCAAGCGGGTCGCGTGCAAGCGTCAGGCGCCGCTCTTTCAAATCCCAGATCGCGGCGGCGAACATGCCCTCAAGCTTCGGCCACGCGGCATCGCCCCAGCGAGCGAAGGCAGCAACAATCGTCTCCGTGTCACTATGCGTCTTGAACGGATAATCGGGAAGCTCCCGGCGGACATCGCGGTGATTGTAGATTTCGCCATTGAAGATGATGGCGAAGCGGCCGTCGGCGCTGTGAACCGGCTGATGCCCACCGGCGATATCGAGGATGCTGAGCCGCCGCATGCCGAAACCGAAATCGCCGTCGGCCAGGGTGCCGCCGTCGTCGGGCCCGCGATGTGAGATCGCGTCGCACTGCCGGTCGAGAATCTGGCTGCTGACCGTGCGGCCACGCCGCCTGTACCAGCCAGCAATTCCGCACATTCGAGAATGTCCCTTGTCTCTCGTCGAGGATCGGCGAGCCGGCGGCAGAGCGGCTGCCAGCGAGCGATGGGCTTGCCTATACGGCGCTGCCGCGACTTGCCAAGCCGCTTGATTGGCCGTCAATGGTCCGCTCCAACGCCCCAAGAACGGACCCGTGCCCGACGCGATGCCCCGAGCAATCCTCCACATCGGCTTCCACAAGACCGCGACTTCCTGGTTCCAAACCGCAGTTTATCCGCGCTCGACAAGCCACCGGCTGATCGACCGCGATCTCGTGCGCGGCGTATTCATGGACAGCGATGCATTTGATTTCGACGCCGCCGAAGCGCGGGCCAGGCTGCGGCTGGACGAAGGGCTCCTCGCACCATTGCTGTGCGAGGAGGAGCTTTCCGGAGTGCTCCATATCGGGGCCGCCTCGACCTTCATCGCCAAGGAGGTTGCGAGCCGGCTTCACGCGACCCTGCCCGATGCACAGGTGGTGATCTTCGTTCGGGAGCAAATCGATGCGGCGGCGTCCTGGTACCTGCAATATCTGAAGGAAGGCGGCACCGCCTCGGCCCGGCGTTATCTGTTCGCCGACGAATATCTGTTCCCCGGGCGATTCATGCTGTTCAAGACGCCTCGGTTCGATTTTTCCCAGCTCGATTATGCCGGGCTAATCGCGACCTATGATTCATTGTTCGGGCGGGAAAACGTCCATGTTTTCGCCTATGAGGACCTGGCTGGCGACAGCGCCGCATTGCTCGCCGAGATGGAGCAGCGCCTCGGTCTCTCCTTGGCGGATTCCGGCTCCGCTGCCAGGCGCGTGAACCGCGCTTACCGGCGCGGGATCATTCCCCTCGCTCGGGCAGCCAACCTCTTTACCGGCCGGCAGGTGGCCAACAAGCGCACCCTCCTCCACCTCCCATTCTGGTATCGAATGCGGTGGGAAATACTGGAGCGGCTCAACGCCTCGGCGCTGTTCGGTGGCCGGCCCGAGGCTGGGGCGCTGATCGGCAAAGCTGCCAGCGACTGGATCGGACGGCGCTTCGCCCGCTCCAACGCCTGGCTTGCGCGGCGGATGGACCGCGACCTCGGGGCAATCGGCTACAGCGTCGATTCATCCGGAGACCAACCGGACCTACCCAAGCGCACCCCGCTGCTGCGCTGGACCCGCAAATAGGATGGAGATCGCCGTCGTCTACATCGCCGAAGCTTATCAATGCTATCACGGGGCCGCGCTTGCGATCGAGCTCGCGCGGCTCCCGGGGGTCTCGATTACCTCCTTTTATGCCGATCCGAATACGCCGCGCCATCTCGACCGGATTCATCGTGCCTTCGGCGCGCCGCCGCCGAAAACCCGGCGGCTAATCGAGTCGCCGACGACGAAATTGCTCCGCCGCGCCAAATATCTGGGCAAGTTCAAGCACCGAGTGCTGCGCGACAATTGTGCGGCGCTCGACCGGTTCGACGCGCTCGTCGCGGTTGAAAACACGCTCGCGATGGCCCGCGAGGAGGGGATCAAGCGGCCGCAACTGATCTATACGCCGCACGGCTTCGGCGACCGCGCTTATTCCTTCGTGCAGCGGATCGCCGCGTTCGATTTCGTGCTTCTCGCCGGGCCCAAGACCGAGGAGCAGATGCTCGCCCGCGGGCTGATCCGGCCTGGCCAGTATGCACTGACCGGTTCGATCAAGCTCGAAACGGCGCGACGGCTGGGGCGCGGCAAGGACGACCTGTTCGAACAATCCCGGCCGGTCGTCCTCTACAACCCCCATTTCGACCCGAAGCTGACCTCATGGGGGAAGTTCATCGATCCGATGCTCAAGGATTTTGCCGGCCAGGATCGCTTCAACCTCATCGCCGCGCCCCATGTGAAGATGTTCGAGCGTGCCGGGCGGCGGGTGAAGGAGGGTTGGCGCGGCCGGTCGGGCACGAATATTTTGGTCGATCCGGGGTCCGACAAGGCGGTCGATTCAAGCTACTTGTCCGATGCTTCGGTCTATGTCGGGGATTCGAGCAGCCAGGTGTATGAATTCCTCGAGCGGCCGCGCCCGTGCCTGTTCCTCAACGCCCATGGCGTGAACTGGCGCGACGACCCGGCTTATGCGCATTGGCATTTCGGCGACGTCATCGATCGTCCCGACCAGCTCATGACCGCGCTTGGAGAAGCCGAAGCGCGCCATTGCCATTATCGCGATCGGCAAATCGCCGCCTTCGCGGCAGCCTTCGGCACTCAACCGGAAAGCCCCGCGCGGGTCGGCGCCGAGGCTGTCATGCGTTTCCTCGCTGGTCCTCGCTGATCGCTGCGGCGCTAGTCCGGCGCCCACTCGGCGTCCGGACGGGCGCGCTGCGGACTGTCTTCGGCTTCACCCCGGCGATTTCGGCCACCACCGCCGCGGCGCGGATCGACGAGGGCGTATCGGTTAGGTCGAAAGATTCTTCGAACAGGCGCTGCTGAATTGGAGCGTAAGTGGATTGGTGCCGCGCCTGCGCGTCGGCCAAGGCGGGGCCAAGTGCGCTCGCCCGCTCGATCACCGGGCCCGCTGTCCACATCGCGAAATTGGCATCTTTCTGCCAGTCGAACCGGTGAGAATTGAGAAACACACACGGCCTCGGCCGGATCAGATACTCATAAATCTGGCTGCTGACATCGCCGAGATAGATGTCGGCGCGATTGAGATAGGCCATGGTCGTCGAATTGCGGCTGCCAAGGTCGACATGGATGTTGGCGGCACGCAAATGACGCTTGTCGATGGATCCTGGGAAACCAATCGCGAACTTGTCGATGGTGACTGCCACCGGCCGTTCGAACAGCATCACGTGGGGCGCGAAAATCAACTGATACTCATCATGTTCGGCGAACCAGTCGAGTATGTGACGGCCGATTTGGTACCAAGACGACAGATGCGGCGAAACGTGCGGGTTGTAGACGACCACCGGACGGCCGGTATCGATCAGCGGATGGGCCGACCGGCTGGCCGCGCACAAATCGAACTTGGGATAGCCGACGACTGAAATCCGAGCAGGATCGACACCAGCATCGGCGATCAGCCGTTGACGGATCTTCGGCCCTGAAACCAGCACATGGTCGAAGCTTGCGCTGGCGCGATTGAAGCCGATCGCGCGGTCGCCCGCGCCGTGCCGGGTGTGAATGATCTTCAGTTGGTCGAGAGCGAAGCGAGTTTTCAGGATCAGCGATGTCATCTCGGGCACGACAAGCACGTCCAAATGCCTGAAAAAGTCGAGATTGTCCTTATACATCAGCAACTTTGCAGAGGGAATGAAGGCGTGCGCAAGCCGGTCGAAGGAACGGCTGGCGGGTTTCGTCAGTCCCAGTTGCACGAGCTCGAAATCGCGGCCGGCCGAGCCCGGGGCGAGCCGGCGTACCTCTTCCGCGAGACGCTCGTTGGTTACGCAGACGATGATTTCGGCACCGCTGCGCATCGCCGCGAGCGCAAGCGCGATCGGCAGTCCGTGGGCGACTTGATGGATCTGATCGTGATTGAACAGGAAACCAATACGCACTGAAAGCCTCCGTGCGCATATTGAGATCACTCACCGCTCCGCGCAATTTAATTAAGAGGGGCCCGCCTCATTCGCGCCCGTTCGTCGCAGTGCCGCTGCCGCCCGCGCTCGATCCCCGACGGCGGTGAAGTCGGTCTCGCCGGACTTGAGCAGCCAGCTCCCGCCTACGCACATGACCGAAGGATGGGCGAGCCATTCGCCGGCATTGTCGGCGCGGATTCCGCCGGTCGGGCAGAACCGGACCCGGCCGAACGGCCCGGCGAGGGCCTTGAGCGCAGGCAGTCCGCCGGACGTCTCGGCGGGAAAGAATTTGAAATGGTCGAGGCCGTGATCGAGTCCGCGCATGATGTCGCCCGCGGTTGCAACACCGGGCAGGAACGGAACCGCGGCGGCGATCGCGGCCTGGGCCAGGGAGTCGGTCAGCCCAGGCGCCACGATGAACCTGCTTCCGGCTTCGAGCGCGGCATCGAGCTGGGCGGGATTGAGCACCGTCCCGGCGCCGACGATGGCTCCGTCAACGGCGGCCATGCGCCGGATCGCGGCGAGGGCGCCGGGCGTTCGAAGCGTGACTTCGAGCACCTTCAACCCGTTATCGACGAACGTCCGTGCCAGCCCTTCCCAGTCGCCATCGCCGTCGAGCACCAGGACCGGAATGACCGGCGCCACACGCATGATGTCGTCGATGGTCATGGATATTCCTCGGCAAAGGCCGCAGCCGCGCCATA
>JARXKO010000227.1 GCA_030271595.1 Pseudomonadota bacterium
GCCGACCGCGCCGGCAAATATATGGGGCAGAAGGGCGTGACCCTGCCCAAGCTGTGACCGGCGATTGAGCCACGGCGAAGCCCTGGCGCGGGAGCGGTTCAGCATCCCGCAGGGAGTCATCTACCTCGACGGCAATTCCTTGGGCGCGATGCCTAAAGCAACGCCCGAGCGGCTGCGCGCGCTGATGCGCGAGGAATGGCGCACCGACCTCATCGCCAGCTGGACCAAGCACGGCTGGATCGACTTGCCGATGACGGTCGCGGCCAAGCTGGCGCCGGTCCTCGGGGCCAAGGCGAGCGAATTGCTGGTCGTGGATTCAACCTCGGTGTCGCTGTTCAAATTGCTCGGCGCCGCGGTGCGCGCCCGGCCCGGCCGCACCACCATCCTCACCCAGCGGCATAATTTCCCGACCGATCTGTATGTCGCGCAGGGACTCGCCGATATGCTCGGGATGACCGTGAAGACCGTCGCCGCTGACGAAATTGCCGAGGCGATCGACGAGAGCGTTGCGGTGGTTACCCTGACCCATGTCGATTACCGCAGCGGCGCAGTCCACGACATGGCAGCGGTCAACCAGGTGGCACGGGCCGCCGGGGCGCTGACCTGCTGGGACCTGTCGCACAGCGGCGGCGCGCTCGCGCTCGACCTCAATGGCAGCGACTGCGATCTGGCCGTGGGCTGCGGCTATAAATATCTCAATGGCGGGCCCGGCGCACCGGCCTATATCTTTATCGCCGACGCATTGCAGGACCAGCTGTCACCCCCGCTCCAGGGCTGGATGGGCCATTTGGATCCGTTCGCCTTTGCGGACGATTATGCGCCCGCTCGGGGGATCGCGCGGTTCCTGACGGGAACGCCGTCGATCCTCGCTTTGGCGGCGATGGAATGCGGGATCGCGACCTTTGACGGGATTGCGATGACCGCCATCGAGGCGCGCTCGCGCGAGTTGACCCAAGGCTTCATCGAGAGGGTCGAGGATCTGTGCGGCGGCCAGGTCACGCTCGCCAGCCCGCGCGACCCGGCCCGGCGCGGCAGTCACGTCAGCTTTGCCCACCCCAATGGCTATGCCGTGATGCAGGCGCTGATCGAGCGCCAGGTGATCGGCGATTTCCGCGCGCCCGATCTGCTCCGCTTCGGCTTCGCTCCGCTCTACAACGATGAAGCCGAGGTGATCCGCGCGGCCGACATCCTTGGCGACATCATCCGCACCGGCGATTGGGACAGCCCGCGCTTCCACGCGCGCGGCAGGGTTACTTAGCGGCGATCAGCCCGCGCGCTTCGTGGATCAAATGGACCCAGTCGGCAAAGGCGTTGGCGAGGCCGGTCAGAATGTCCTTCAGCGGTCCGTCCTTGACCAGCCCGTCGTCGCCGAAACTGTCGTCGTTGACATGGCCGAGATAGGCCTCCGGGTGCTGCATCACCGGCATGTTGAGGAACACGCACGACTGGCGGATCTGGTGGTTCGAGCCAAAGCCGCCGATTGCCCCGGGCGAGGCGGTGACAATCGCCGCCGGCTTCTGATTCCACACGCTCGCCCCATACGGCCGTGAGCCGACGTCGATGGCATTCTTGAGCACGCCGGGAACGCCGCGATTATATTCCGGGCTGACGAACAGGATTCCGTCGACCGCCGCGATTGCCTCGCGAAAGCGCGCGTAGCTGGCGGGTTCCTGCGGGGTGCCGTCATAGTCCTGGTTGTACAGCGGCAGGTCGCCAATCTCGACAATCGAACAGTCGAGCCGGTCTTTTTCGATCGCGCATAGCGAGCGCGCGACCTTGCGGTTGAACGAGGCTTTGCGCAGCGAGCCGGCGATGATTGCGATGGTGTAGCGGGTCATGGTTACTCCTTTAACGGCGACGTGACTGGTGGCGGATGTTGGCCGGGCGGCCGCGTTTCGGTGCGGAACGGGTGCGGTCGCGGCGGTTCGGTCCCGCTCCGCCATAACTGCCTTCGGGAAGCTCGAACCGCAGCGAGCCGGTAACGGGATTGGCATCGGCCAGGCGCAGGGTCAGGCGCTGACCCATGCGATAGACGTCGCCGCTGTCGTCGCCGGTCAGGGTTCGCGCCGCCTCATCATAGCGGAAATATTCCTGGCCCAGGTCGCGCGCGAACAATAATCCGTCGCCGCCCAGGCCCTCGACCGCGGCGAAGAAGCCGAAACTTTGCACCCCGGTGATTCGGCATTCGACCAATTGCCCGACGCGGTCAGACAAATAGGCCGCGACATAGCGGTCGATGGTCTCGCGCTCGGCCTCCATCGCGCGCCGCTCGAGCTGCGAAATCTGCTCGCCGATGTCGCCGAAGCGCTCCTCCTCGCCTTTGGGCAGACCGCCGTCGCCAAGCCCGTAGGCGCGGACCAGTGCGCGGTGGACGAGGAGGTCGGCGTAGCGCCGGATAGGCGAGGTGAAATGGGCGTAGGTGGGAAGCGAAAGGCCGAAATGGCCGAGCCGCTCGGGCCCGTAGCGCGCCTGCATCTGGGTGCGCAGCAATTGCTCCATGATCTCGGTCCGGCCCTCTCCATCGCCGATGCGTTCGATGATCCGGTTGAAGACCGCCGGAGTGACCACCTGGCCGAGCGCGAACTCGAGGCCGAAGGTGGCCAGATAATCCTTGAGCGCGACCAGTTTCTCGCGGCTCGGCGGTTCGTGGATGCGGTACATCACCGGCATCTTCTTGGCTTCGAGCGCGCGCGCCGA
>JARXKO010000228.1 GCA_030271595.1 Pseudomonadota bacterium
GGGATCAGCCTGACTCAAGAAGCTTCGACAAGCGCCCAGACGGCTCCTAAATAAACCCGCAATGGCCGATTCCCCCGACGAACCCGACGAGCAGGACGACGAGCAGCCGAGCGCGGCCGACCTCGAAGCCGCGGGTCAGGCGGCGATGTTCGGCGATCCCGGGCCCGTCGCCCCATTGCCACCCCCGACCGCGGTGAAAGCGGTGCAGCCAGCGGCCGCCCCTGCGCCCGCGAGCAGCGGCGCCTATCGGGTCCTCGCCCGCAAATACCGGCCGCAGAGTTTCGCCGAGGTGATCGGGCAGGACGCGATGGTCCAGACGCTCGCCAATGCCATCGCCCGCGGGCGCATCGCCCACGCCTTCCTGCTCACCGGGGTACGCGGGGTGGGCAAGACCTCGACCGCGCGGCTGATCGCCAAGGCGTTGAACTGCGTTGGCCCGGACGGGCAGGGCGGCCCGACGATCGAGCCATGCGGCGTGTGCGAGCCGTGCCGCGCCATCGCCGAGGGGCGGCACATCGACATCGTCGAGATGGACGCCGCCAGCCACACCGGGGTCGACGATGTCCGCGAGATCATCGACGCGGTCCGCTACGCCTCGGTCAGCGCGCGCTACAAGATTTACATCATCGACGAAGTTCACATGCTTTCCAAACAGGCTTTCAATGCCTTGCTCAAGACTCTTGAGGAACCGCCGGAGCATGTGAAGTTCATTTTCGCGACCACCGAGGTGAACAAGGTGCCGGTGACGGTGCTGTCGCGTTGCCAGCGCTTCGACCTGCGGCGGATCGCTGCGGACAAGCTCGCGGCGCATTTCGCGGCGGTGTCCGCGGCGGAACACGTCGAAGTCGAGGGAGAAGCACTGGCGATGATCGCCAAGGCGTCGGAAGGCTCGGCCCGCGACGGGCTGTCCATGCTCGACCAGGCGATCGCCCATGGCGCGGGCGTCGTCACCGCGGACCAGGTGCGCGACATGCTCGGCCTCGCCGACCGCGGGCGCATCCGCCGGCTGCTGCAGTCGATCCTCGAGGGCCAGGCGACCGCGGCGCTGGTGCAGCTCGACGACGCGCATGACCTCGGCATCGACCCGACCCAATTGCTGCGCGGGCTCCTGATCAGCCTCCACAGCGCGACCCGGGCCAAGGCCGGGGCGTCGCCCGACGCGCTGCAGTCGGCGGAGGAGCGGGCGAGCGCCGAGGAAATGGCCAAGGCCTTGTCATGGGGCAACATCCACCGCCTGTGGCAAATGCTGCTCAAGGGCCTGACCGATGTCGATATCGCGCCCGATCCGCGCGAGGCTGCCGCAATGGCGATCCTGCGGCTGATCCATGCCGCCGAACTGCCCGATCCGTCGGCGATCCTTGCGCGGCTCAGTGAGCAGGGTGCGGCGGCGCCTCCGGGAGCATCCAGCGCTGCCCGCCAGGGTTCCTCCGCAGCGGCGGTTGCTCCACCACGGGATTTCCCTGCGCTGGTCAAGCTGGTCGAGGACGCCGGCAAACGCATCCTCGCCCAGCAGCTTCACGATCAGGTCGGGCTGATCCGCTTCGAACCGCCGGGCCTGGCGCTCAAGCCGCTGCGGCCGCTTGGCGCCGATTGGCCGCGTGAGCTTGCAGCGGTGCTCAAGTCGCTGACCGGGACCGGCTGGCAGGTGACATTGAGCGACGACAGCGGCGCGCCATCCTTGCTCGACCAGGAGAAAATGGCCGAGGAAAAGGTCCGCGCCGACGTCCTCGCCGACCCGCTGGTGAGCGCGGTCACCGCCGCATTCCCAGACGCCGAACTCGAATCCCACCCCAACCAAGGCGCCTGACATGCCCGACTTCGACGAAATCATGAAAATGGCCGCCAATGCCCAGGCCGAGCTTCAGAAAGCGCAGGACACGCTCGAGACGATCGAGGTCGAGGGACAGTCGGGCGGCGGCCTGGTCAAGATCCGCGCCACCGCCAAGGGCCGGATCCTCGGCGTCGAGGTCGACGAAAGCCTGCTCAGCCCGTCGGAAAAGGACATGATCGAGGATCTGATCGCAGCCGCGATCAACGACGCCCGGGCAAAGGCCGATTCCGCTTCGGCCGAGGAAATGCAGAAAATGTCCTCGACCCTGCCGCTGCCGCCCGGGTTCAAACTGCCGTTCTGAGCTGATGGAGGCGATGATGGCGCTGGGCGCGATGCAGGACTTTCCGCTGCGGATCTCGCGGCTCATCGATCACGCCGAACGCGAGCATGGAAGCCGCGAAATCGTCGCCGCACGAGCCGATGGCTCGACGGTCAGGACGAACTGGCGAACGCTCGGCGGGCGCGCTCGCCAGCTGGGACAGGCGCTCGAACGGCTCGGGATCAAGCCGGGCGACCGGGTGGCGACTCTGGCGATGAACCACGACCGCCATCTGACCGCGTGGTTCGGTGTGGTCGGGTGCGGCGCGGTGCTCCACACCATCAACCCGCGGCTGTTCGACCAACAGCTTGAATATATCGCGACCCACGGCGGCGACCGCGTGCTGCTCTACGACGCCGTCTTCGCGCCGCTGGTCGAGCGGATGAAAGCGCGCTGGCCGACGATCGAGCACTACATCGAGTTCGACAGCGAATTCGATTCTTGGCTTGACCGCGAGGACGGTGATTATGCCTGGGTCGAGGGCGATGAGCGCGACCCGTGCGGGCTGTGCTACACCAGCGGCACCACCGGCAATCCCAAGGGCGT
>JARXKO010000229.1 GCA_030271595.1 Pseudomonadota bacterium
TTCGGTCAGGCGGCGAACATCGCCAAGCTGACCCGTTATTGCCTCGAGACGCTTTACGGCGAAGCGCCGGCCGCGGACGACAGGGTTAATGCGCTGCGCCTGCTCGACCTCGCCGCCGCCGCGACCGCGCGGCTGGCCGCCTCCTACCTCGCCGCCGGCTTCGTCCACGGGGTGCTCAACAGCGACAATATCAACGTCACCGGCGAGAGTTTCGATTACGGGCCGTGGCGCTTCACGCCGTTCTGGGACGCAGATTTCACCGCCGCCTATTTCGACCATCACGGACTCTATTCTTTCGCCCGCCAGCCCGAGGCGATTCACTGGGACCTGGCCCAGCTCGGCGGTTGCCTGGCGCTGATTGGCGAGCAGGAGCAGCTGGCGGTGATTCTCAACGGCTGGAGCGAGCGGTTCGAGGAGGCGCTGGTCGCGGCACTGCTCGAACGGCTTGGAGTCGAGGCTCTCGGCGGGGACGCCGACCGGGCGCTGATCGGCCACCTGCTGCGCGCGCTCGAAAGCCGCGCGGCGACCATCGATCAACTGTTCTTCGACTGGCGCGGCGGGCGCGATCCGGGGAGCGGGAAATATCCGTCGCCGCCGTTCCGCGCGCTGGCCCGGTCGCTGGAGGGTCGAAGCAAGCCGCCGGAGCACCCATATTGGTCTGGCCCCGGCCCTTGTTCGATGCACATCGAGGAGGTCGAGGCGCTGTGGTCGGCGATCGCCGACACGGACGACTGGCAGCCGTTCGAGGATAAGGTTAGGGCAATCCGGACCATGGGTGAGGCAATGAACGGCAATGGCTGATCAACTGGAGAAGGACGCGCGATCGGCCGGGCGGCAGTCCCGGCGCGCGACGATCCATTCGGCCGACCCCGCCACCGGCGAGATCATCTGGTCGGGCCCGGCGGGCGATGCCGCGGCCGAGGTCGCAGCAGCCCGCGCCGCTTTCCCCGAGTGGGCGCGTCAGCCCCTGTCGTTCCGCAGCGAAACCTTGCGCCGCTTCGCCAATGTCGTGCGCACCCGCGAGGAGCAATTCGCAACCCTGATCGCGCGCGAGACCGGCAAGCCGTTCTGGGAAGCGCGGACCGAAGTCACCGCGGTCATCAACAAGGTCGACATCTCAATCGCTGCGTATGCCGAGCGCACGCCGATCAAGAAAAAGGATTCCGAAGTCGGCAACCGTATCGCCTTGCGCCACAAGCCGCACGGCGTCCTGGCGGTGCTCGGGCCGTATAATTTCCCGGCGCATCTGCCCAACGGCCACATAGTCCCGGCGTTGCTGGCGGGCAATGCGGTGGTCTTCAAACCGTCCGAGAAAACCCCCGCGAGCGGGGCCATGCTGGTCGATTGCTTCCATGAGGCCGGCGTGCCCCAAGGAGTCATCCGGCTGCTCATCGGCGGACCCGATGAAGGCAAGGCGCTGGCCGCGCAGGAGGGCCTCGACGGTCTGCTGTTCACCGGATCGGTGCGCGGCGGCCAGTCGCTCCACCGCCAGTTCGCCGCGACCCCGGAAAAGATCCTCGCGCTCGAGCTTGGCGGCAACAACCCGCTGGTCATCTGGAATGCCAAGGACCTCCCGGCGGCGGCGGCGATCGCGGTCCAGTCGGCCTATCTCAGCGCCGGCCAGCGCTGCACCGCGGCGCGGCGGCTGATCGTCGAGGACGGCAAGCATGAGGAGTTCGTCGCCATCCTGGGCGAGCTCATCGACCGGATCATCGTCGACCATCCCTTTGCCGACCCGCAGCCGTTCATGGGCCCGGTCATCGATCTTGCCGCGGCCGACCATGTCCAGGAGCAATGGCTCGAGCTGATGATGCGCGGCGGCAAGCCGATCCGCCGGCTCGACCGGCCGTTCGAGGAGCGGCCCTACCTGACCCCGGCGCTGATCGACGTCACCGCCATAAAGGCGCGCCCCGACGAGGAGATTTTCGGGCCGGTGATGCAGCTCATCCGGGTCAAGGATTTCGACGCCGCCATCGCCGAGGCCAATAACACCCGCTTCGGACTTGCGGCGAGCCTGGTCGGCGGCAGCCCCGAACAGTACGCCCGCTTCTGGGCCGAGGTCCGGGCCGGCGTCATCAACTGGAACAAGCCGACCAACGGCGCCCCGTCATCGGCCCCGTTCGGCGGTATCGGCCTGTCGGGCAACCACCGCCCGAGCGCTTATTACGCCGCCGATTATTGCGCGTACCCGGTGACCAGCAGCGAGGCCGACCGGGTCAGCGCGAGCATCGCCCAGGGCCTGCGCGAACCACAATCGGAGAAGAAACGATGATATTTCCGCTGATCGCCCTTGTTGCAGCGCATGCGCTCCACGCTCCTGCAGCCGTTGCCCCGAGCGCGGTCGAGCCCGCCGCGGCCGGTGCGGCAGCGGTGGTCGACCGCTTCCACGCGGCGCTTAAAGCTGGCGACGGCAAAAGGGCGCTGCGCCTGTTGGCCGACGACGCACTGATCTTCGAAAGCGGCCACGTCGAAGAGAACAAGGCCGAATACCAGGCCGTGCATCTGGACGGCGACATGGAATATTTGCGCGGAGTCGTTGATCGCACCGTCAGCCGCACCGGCCGTGCGACCGGCAATCTTGCCTGGATTGCAAGTCAGGGACTGAGCAGCGGGACCTACAACGGCAAGCCGGTCGATCGATCGACGACCGAGACCATGGTCCTGCGCC
>JARXKO010000019.1:0-1288 GCA_030271595.1 Pseudomonadota bacterium
GAAATGGCGTTGGTCACGCTCATCAGCGGGGTGTGCAGCGCCGGGGTCACCGACCACACCACGAAATAGCCGACGAAGCAGGCGAGCACGAAAATCGACAGGATCGAGATGAAGTCCATGGGTTCTCCGCGCATTGCCCCGCAACTGCGGCGCGTTGTGCCGCCGAAGCCGCGCGCTGTCGAGAGGCGGACTGATTGGCGACACCCAAACGAGGTTTCCGATTTCCTAACCTTTGCTTGCCATACCGATTGGGACGTTTGGGAAGGAACCGCGCACTCGTGCACAAGCGCGTCGCATCTGCCGCCGAACCGTCGCCGTGGAAGTTGCTTCTATGGACGGCGGTTGCCGGCCTCATCTTCGGCCTCATCGGATTCGGTGAGATCGCCGAGGACTGGCTGCGCGTCGCCCGCAACGACTTTCACAAACATGCCGCGAGCGGCGACATCGTAATCGTCGGGATCGACGATAAATCACTCCGCGAAGTCGGCAATTGGCCGTGGCCCAGGCGAAAGGACGCGCAGCTGATCGACCGCCTGGCGGACGCCGGCGCGAAGAAGGTCCTGGTCGACCTCAATTTGGCCTATCGCTCCCACGGCGAAGACGACCAGATTCTTGCCCAGTCGATTCAACGGTCCGGCCGCGTGGTGCTGTTCACGCGCACCAAGAGCGGTCCCGCCGGGAACGTCGAGCTGATCCAAGACCGGCCGCTGCCGATGTTCGCCGCGCACGCCAGGCTGGCGCTCGCCAGCGTCCAGTACAACTATCAGAATGCGGTTTGGCGACTGCCCTACGCGACGATCGTCAACGGCCGCAAAATCCCGTCCTTCGCGACCGAGCTGGCCGGTTCCGATGGCCGGGCCGACCAAGATTTCACGGTCGATTATTCGACCGATCTCGCGACCATCCCCTTTTATTCGGCGGTGGATGTCCTCAACGGCCGGATCCCGCGGTCGAAGCTGGCCGGCAAAAGCGTCATCTTCGGAACAGCCTCGGAAATCCTCAACGATACCTTTTTCATCCCCGGCTATGGCCGCGGTTTCGGCGGTCAGGTCCAGGTGCTTGGCGCCGAAACGCTGAAGCAGGGGCGACCGACCGATCTTCCGTGGTGGATTCCGTTCCTGCTGATGACTGCTGTCGCGGCCTTCGCAATGTCCCGCGAACGCCTGTTCTGGCGCTACGCCATATTGGGTGGCGCAAGCAGCGTTCTGCTGCTCGTCCCGACGTTCCTCGATGCGCGGCTGATCTTCGTCGAGATCACGCCGGGGCTGTTTGTCCTGCTGTCCCTGAT
>JARXKO010000019.1:1388-11924 GCA_030271595.1 Pseudomonadota bacterium
ATTTTCGCCTGGTTCGCCGAGCCGCGCGAGCCGTTCGGCAACCATCTCGAGGCGCTCCACGCCTTGTTCCGCAATCCCGCGCGGGTCGGCCAGCTGTCGGTCGATCTGTCGCTCACGTTCGGGGTCGAAGTGGGCAGCGGGCGGTCGCTGTCGAGCCGCCTGGCGAGCGCGCTGGTCGCCGCCGATGAAGCTGCGCGCGACGGGCTGAAATGGCGCCATCATGATCCGGAAACGCTGCACAACGCGTCGTGGCGGCTGTCGATGCTGAGCCAGCTCGACGAGGCCATCGACAAGGGCGAAGTGTGGGTCGCCTATCAACCCAAGCTCGATCTGGCGACCAAGCGGATCATCGGTGCCGAGGCGCTGGCGCGCTGGACCCACCCTCAAAAGGGACCGATCGCCGCCTCTGAGTTCATCGCCGCGGCGGAACAGCATAATCGCATCGGCAAGCTGACCGATTTCGTCCTCGAACAGGCGGTGGTCAACGCCGCGGAGCTCAACCGCCGCAACGGCGACTTTGAAATCGCGGTCAACATGTCGGCCTCGCTGATGACCGACAAGGGCTTCATCTTGCGCCTGTCGGCGTTGCTCGCCCGTCACGGGCTGGCACCGAACCGGCTGACCCTCGAGCTGACCGAGACGGCGGCGCTGGCGAGCACCGGCGAGGGTCTCGAGATGATCAACCGTCTGCGCGACCTCGGGGTCAATATCTCGATCGACGATTACGGCACCGGCCTGTCGACCCTCGACTATCTCAAGCGGGTGCCGGCGAGCGAGATCAAGATCGACCAGAGCTTCGTTAAGGGCATCGTCGACAACCGCAGCGACCGGTTGATGGTCCAGTCGACCATCGAGCTTGCCCATTCGCTCGGCCGCCGGGTGGTGGCCGAAGGCGCCGAACTGCGCGAGATCGTCGATTTGCTGGTCGAAATGGGCTGCGACGTCGCCCAGGGCTATGCCATCGGCCGGCCGATGAGCATCGAAAGCCTGACCAAGCGCCTGGCTTCCGACCGCCAGCGCAGCGCCGCCTGAACCGCCGATCATTGCCGCATTCTTGGACGGGCGCCCGGCTGCCCGCGCCCCAATTATGGTGAATCGTTGCTAACCATATCCATTAAGGTTAATATCCCTCCATCTGCCGAATCAATTTTCGAACGAGGGACGCGACTATGAAAAAGGCAAACACCGGCCGCGGCTTCTGGAGCTGGCTCATGGGTTCAGGTTGGACCTCAAGTGGCAGCAACGGCTGATCGGATCTTGCAGGCCGTGGTTTAGGCTCGCAAATTCAATGCGTTACGAGCGCTCGCTGAAAGGCGGGCGCTTTTGTTTTGGGGCGACGCCGGGTGCGCGGCACCTGCCGCTCGGCACCTGATGTGCCGAACCGGATACCCGCTGGGAGGAACGGCGAGCGGCATTCGCGGCCGATTCGAATCGGCACCGCGAACGGCGTGATTCGCGCCGTTTTTGGCGGCTGACCGCGATGGGATCGCCCCGAGTGAAGGCGTGGCTCGCCGCTCACGCGCCCGATTTGAAGCTGATCGAGGTGAGCGAAAGCACCGCCACCGTCGCCGAGGCCGCGGCAGCGCTTGGGGTCGAGCAGTCGCGCATCGCCAAAAGCCTCGCCGTCCGCGCCGGCGGGTTGACCTTCCTGCTCGTCACCCGCGGCGACGCCCGCCTCGACAATCGCAAATGCAAGGATGAGCTCGGCGCCCGGCCGCGGATGCTCGGGGCGGAGGAAACGCTGGCGCTGACCGGGCATCCGGTCGGCGGCGTCTGTCCGTTCGCGCTGGCAACCGCTGTGCCCGTCTTTCTCGACCGCTCGATCGAGGACTTCGACCGGGTTTATCCCGCGGGCGGCACCCTTACCTCTTCGGTGGAAGTCACGCCGCAGCGGCTGTTCGACCTCGTCGGAGAGCGCTGGGTCGATCTATGCCGGTTGCCGGAGGAAGCGCCCGGGGCTTAGCCGGTCGGCTGCAACCGCGGCCACCGGCCAGTCACCGCCAACGATCAGCGACGCGACGATCGCCGCCATCGCCGGCGAGGTTTGCAACCCCGCCCCGCCTTGCCCGGCGAGCCAGAAGAAATTCTCGGCATCGCTTGCAAAGCCGACCGCGGGGTGACGATCGGGCGTGAAGCTGCGCAGCCCGGCCCATCGGCTGTGGATCGCCTTGACCGTGACATGGGTCCGCTCCTCCATCCGGAAAGCGGCGAGCGCGATGTCATATTCCTCGGGCTGGGAGTCGCACGGCTCGCTGTCGCCCTCGTCCATTGGCGACGCGAACAGCCGCCCGCTTTCCGGCGCGAAATAGAGGTCATCGCCAACCGTCTTGGCGAAGGGCAGATGGTCGAGGTCGGTCCCGGCCGGAGCGTCGAAGGTGATGATCGTTCGCCGGAGCGGCCTCAGCCCGACCCGCCGGACCCCGGCAAGCAGCGCCACCTGGTCGGCCCAGGCCCCCGCGGCATTGACCAATATCGGTGCGGAAAAGCGCTCGCCGGCGGTGGTCGTCACGCACCACGAGCCACCGTCGCGAGCGATCCCCGAGACCCGGGCGCCGGTAGTGAGTTCGGCCCCCGCCGAGCGCATCGTCCGCCAATAGCCCTGGAGCAGCGCATGCTGGTCGATGCGCAGGCCGTTCATGTCGGCGATCGCGGCAACCGCGCCGTCGTCGCCGACCCGCAATAACGGGCACAGCGCCGCGATTGCGCCTTGATCGAGGCGGTCGAGCTCGGCGAAGGGCGCGATCTCGGCCTCGAGCGCGTCGAGCGCCACAAGCTCGTCTTCGCGGGCGTGGACCAGGACCGCCATCCGCCGCCCGATCGGAGTATCGCCAAAGGCTTCGGGCGGCTGGTCGAAAAAGGCGCGGCTGGCGAGCGTCAGTGCGCGGATCAGCGCATCACCGAGCGCGTAATGGAACATGGTCGCGCTGCGGCCCGACGAATGGACCCCGATCTGCTCCTCCGCCTCGAGCACCCGCACCTTGGCGCTTGCGGCAAGCGCGGCGGCCGCGGACAAGCCCGCGACCCCGCCTCCGATGACTAATATATCGTCGGTTTGAGTCACCGCCTCAAGCGGCGGCGAGGCGGTCGCTGACCAGCTTCCCGTCCCTGGTCAGGCGGATCGCGGCGACGATTTCATCATCGTCGGGCAAGATCAGGCCGCCCCCGTCCTTGTCCCAGAAAGCGGCGAGGAAATTGTACAAATTGCGCGCGAACAGAGCCGAGGAGTCGGCGGCGAGCGTCCGCGACAGATTGGCCGCGCCCATGACGCTGACGCCGTGCTTGACGACCGTCTTGCCGCTGATCGTTCCCTCGACATTGCCGCCGGCCTCGGCGGCCAGATCGACGACCACGCTTCCGGGCCTCATGCTCGCCAGTTGCACATCGCTGATCAGCCGCGGCGCCGGGCGTCCGGGGATGAGCGCAGTGGTGATGACAATATCCTGCTTGGCGATATGGCCCGACACCAGCTCGGCCTGGGCCGCCTGATACTCCTTGCTCATTTCGGTCGCGTAGCCGCCCGCGCCTTCGCCTTCGATCCCGGCGACCTGTTCGACGAAGATCGGCTTGGCCCCGAGCGAGAGGATCTGTTCGCGGGTCGCCGAGCGGACGTCCGTGGCGCTGACCTGCGCGCCGAGCCGGCGACCGGTGGCGATCGCCTGGAGCCCGGCGACCCCGACCCCCATGACGAACAATTTCGCCGGGCTGATCGTGCCCGCGGCGGTCATCATCATCGGAAACGCCCGGCCATAAGCGGCGGCGGCATCGACCACCGCCTTGTAACCGGCGAGGTTGGACTGCGACGACAATATGTCCATCGACTGGGCGCGGGTGATCCGCGGCATCCATTCCATCGCCAGCGCCTCAAGCCCGGCCTTGGCGTAAGCAGCGATCGCGTCGCCCCGCTGCAGCGGGCTCAGCGCGCCGACCAGGATCGCGCCCTTTTTCGCCCCGCCAAGGCTCGCGGGAGCGGGCCCGTTGATTGCAAGGATGATGTCGGCATCCTTGAGCGCGTCTTTGCGCGCGCCGAGCACGGCCCCGGCATCGGCGAAATCCTGGTCGGCGATGGAGGCTCCGGCGCCAGCTCCGCGCTCGACCGCGACGCTTGCGCCAAGGGCGATGAACTTCTTCACCGTTTCAGGAATCGCGGCGCAGCGCGGCTCGTCCGCGGCTTCCTTGAGGACGGCGAGCTTCATCCGCCCGGTCAGCCGATAATCAGCAGTACGGCGAGGCCGATGATGGCGCTGATGATCGCGCCCCATTTGAACATCGTCGTGAAGCGCGAATAATCGCGCACATGGTCGGTCATTTCATGCGGCGTCGGACTGTTCGGGATCGATTGCGGTTCGGCCATGATATGCCCCTGTCGTGGCGGATGAAGAGGAGCGTCCATAACAAGCCCTGGCGCACTGCCCAAGTCCCAGTTGCAGGCCGGGGCAATTAACATCGCTTTTAGACATTCGTCCTAGAATGACACGCAAAGGACGATATGCGACAGGAACCGACCCGATCAGTGCTGCTGGTGGATGCCAATGCCGATGAGCGCCGGCTCATTTCGGCGGTCGCCACGCGCGCCGGGTGGAGCGCGATCGGCGCCGCCGACGAGGAGACCGCGCTGGGCTTGCTTCAAGGCCCGCACGGTCGCGAAGTGCAGGCGGTGCTGCTGGGATCGTGGGACAGCGCCGCCGGGCCGAGCCTGATCGCGGCGCTGCGCAAGCTGCGCTCCGAACTGCCGATCGTGGTTCTGTCGCACGGCGATAGTGTCACCGTCGCGGTCGAGGCGATGCGCTGCGGCGCGTCCGACTTTCTCGTCCGCCCGGTCGCCGCCGAGCGCTTGCTCGACACCTTGGCAGCCAATGCCGACCGCCGCCGCGGAGCCGGCGAGCTCGCACCGGTTTCCGAAAAGCTCGCTCCCACCCTCGAGCTCGAGCAACTGGTCGGCTCGGCACCCGAATTTCGCGCCGCGCTCGCCGTCGCCGCGAAAGCGGCACGCAACCGCCTGCCGATCCTGATCGTCGGCGAGCCCGGCACCGGCAAGGAAACCATCGCCCGCGGAATCCACGGCGCAAGCCTGCGCGCCAAGGCGCCGCTGGTCGAAATCGATTGCAAGGCGATCCCGGCCAACATCGTCGACAGCGAATTGTTCGGCCACGAAAAGGGCGCCTTCGCCGGCGCCTTCGCGGCCAAAGTCGGCAAGATCGTCCAGGCCGACGGCGGCACCCTATTGCTCGACGAGGTCGGCGCCTTGCCGCTCGACACCCAGGAACTGCTCGACCGCGTGCTTGCCACCGGCGAAGTCCGCCCGGTCGGCCTCAACGGCAGTCAGTCGGTCGATGTCCGGGTGATCGCCACCAGCAGCCGCGCCCTGCCGGACGATTTCCATCCCGGCCTGGGCGAGCGCATCGGCTCGACGATCGTCGCAATGCCCCCGCTGCGCGATCGCAGCGGCGACATTCCGGCGCTCGCGCGCCACCTGCTCGGGCGGATGTCGGCCCACGGAGTCGTCGCCAACCTCAGCCTTGGCGACGACGCGCTTGCAGTGCTCATGCGCTACGGCTGGCCCGGCAATGTCCGGCAACTTGCAGGGGTTCTGTTCCGGGCCGCGCTGCACAGCCCCGGCGGGGCGCTTGGCGCCAATGATTTCCCGCACATCGCGGTCCAGTCGCGCTTTACCAGCCGCCGCACCGACTTCGCGCCAAAGCTTACCGCGGCCAGTCAGGCGCAGGCGATCGCCGGCGCGCCCGACGTGACGCTGTATACCGATGACGGCCACCTCCGCCCGCTGGAGGAGATCGAAGGCGACATCATCCGCCTCGCCATCGGCCATTATCGCGGCCGCATGACCGAAGTCGCCCGGCGGCTCGGGATCGGCCGTTCCACCTTGTACCGCAAGTTTGGCGATCTCGGGATCGACACTGCTGCCTAACCGAATTTCTGATGGAGTATGCGATGAACTTCCTGGCCCGCCTGCGCCCTGCCCAAGAGGCAGAACCCGACGTCGAAACCGAGGACCATGTCCGCCGCCGGACCTTTTCCGCGGCGCGATACCGCGAGGAAGAATTGGCCCGCGCCGCCGAGGAGGCCGCCGCCGCCGCCGAAGTCGCTGCCAACGCCCGCGCCCAGCGCCTGGCCGATGACGAGGCCGTGCGGTCCGAGGAACTGGAAGCCGAGGGCGATGATCCGGACTTGCCCGAGCAGCCGCCGCTCGACTGGGAGGAAGCAGTCGGATGGTTGTCGGACAAATCCGCCGAGGCGCGCAATTTTGTCGCCCAGAACTGGAACTGGGAGCAGGATCTGCGGGTCCTCCAGTTTCTGGTCGCCCAGCCCGACATCGACATGGGCGTCGCCACCGGCATTTTCTGGCTGACCGGCGCGACCGACGATTTCTTCCCCTGGGGCGATGACCAATCCCCCGAAGATCCGCAGTTCCGCCGCGCCGCGGAAATGGTCGACCAGCTCGGCCGCCGCTTCGCCGCCGAAGATTTCTCAAGCGCCCGCTTTGGCTTCGACGACAGCTGGGACTGTGCCCAGCTCAAGGAGCGGCTCGAGGAGCTTTACCTCGATGGGCGGATCGACTGGTCGCCGGCCAATCTGCCGACCGTCTCTCCCGGGCCGCAACCAACCAAGGACGATATTCCGTCCGAGGAACGCCGCGAGGTGCTCGACTTCCTCGCTCGCCACGAAGCGCGCTGAGGTCGACAGCCGGCACCCGCTGGCGCTAGCCACGGGTGATGAATGCGGCCATCCGTTGCCTGCTGGTGCTCGCGCTGTTGCTGGGCGGATGCGCCCGAGGCGACGGCCAGCCGGCGTCGCCGGCCTCGCACTGCCATCACGAGCAGTTCGAAGGCGCCGGGTTCATCGTCTGCGCTCCACCCAAAGCGACCAGCCTGCGGCTGTACGCAGCGCGACGTGACCAGCCACCATACCGCCATTTTCGCGACTTGGGATTAAGCGGAACCAAGATCGCTTTCGCGATGAACGCCGGCATGTTTGGGCTCGACGGGCGGCCGATCGGGCTCGCGGTGGCCGACGGCAAGGCGGTTCACGCCATCAATTTGCGCGATGGCGGCGGCAATTTTCATCTCAAGCCCAATGGCGTTTTCCTGGTGCGCCAGGACGGCCGCGCCGAAATCGTCGACAGCAGCACCTACCGCGCGTCCAGCGACATTATCCTCGCCACCCAATCGGGCCCGATGCTGGTTATCCACGGCCAGCTCCACCCGCAATTCGACGCCGACGGTGAAAGCCGCAATATGCGCAACGCTGTGGGCATCGGGCCGAACTCGAAACCGGTGTTCGTGATCACCGAAGACCCGGTATCGTTCGGCAAGCTGGCACGCTTTTTCCGCGATCGATTGCACGCCAAGGACGCGCTCTATTTCGACGGCTCGGTCAGCTCCCTGTGGGACCCGGCCGACGGGCGCATGGACGATTTTACCAACCTCGGGCCGATCATCGTCGCCTTGCGCTAATTGCGCGGGGTCAGCGCCTGGTCGCGCAAGCCGCGCCAGATGCGCAGCGCCTGGACGGTTTCGGGCACGTCGTGGACGCGGATGATCTGAGCGCCCTGCTCGGCCGCCTTGAGCGCGAAGGCGAGGCTGCCGCCGAGCCGCTGGCCGGGCGGCGCTTCATTGGCAAGAGCGCCGATCGTGCGCTTGCGGCTGGCGCCGATGACGAGCGGACAGCCGAGCGAATGGAACAGCGCGAGGCCGTTCATCAGCTCGAGATTATGGGCGACCGATTTACCGAAGCCAAAACCGGGGTCGATGAGCAGGTTCGAGCGCTCGATCCCCGCCGCGGTCGCGGCCGCGATCCGCTCCTCCAGCCACAGATAGATTGCGACCAGCACGTCGTCGTAGCGCGGGTCATCCTGCATCGCCTGCGGTTCGCCCTGGTGGTGCATGAGCAGGACGGGGACACCCGCTGCGGCCGCGACGCCGGCCGAACGCGGGTCGAAGGTCAGTGCCGAGACATCGTTGATGAGGCTCGCACCGGCGTCCAACGCTGCGCTCATGACTTCGGATTTGCGGGTATCGACCGAGACCGCTGCGCCGCCGCCGGCCAATATCCGCACGACCGGAACGACGCGCTCGATCTCATCGCCGACCCACACCGGTGAAGCACCCGGGCGGGTCGATTCGCCGCCGACATCGATGATCGCGGCGCCTTGCCCGGCCAAGTCGGCCCCGGCTTCGGCGGCGGCGGCGGCATCGGCGAATCGCCCGCCGTCGGAGAAACTGTCGGGAGTGACGTTGAGAATGCCCATGACCTGCGGCTGGTCGAGGCGGATGGTGCGCTGGCCAAGCTGGAGCGGAGCCCGCGGTCCGGTCAGCGCCGCCCATTGCCGCGCCGTGTCGTCGTCGAGGCGGTCCTCGATATCCGCGACCCCGACCAGCTCCGAAGCGCTTCTGCGCTGGCCGTCCACGGTCAGGATTTCGACCGCGCTGAACCAGCTCAGTCCGCCGGCGAGGCGAGCGACCTGGCCGTCATATCCGAACGGCGCATCGACGAATGCGGTCGGGCGAAGGAGTTTGCGCATGCTTATCCCTATTCGTCATTGCGAGCGAAGCGAAGCAATCCAGCTGCAGCGCGCATGGATTGCCGCGTCGCTACGCTCCTCGCAATGACGATTACAATCCTGCCAGATGCGATTGCCGAAGCGCGTCGATCACCACCAGCGTGCCGCCTTGATCGACGTGCCAGAATGTCCAGCCATTGCATGACGGCGCGCTTTGCAGTGTGGCACCGACCTGATGAATCGACCCCGAATGGCCGTCGCAGGCGATCGAGCCGTCGGCGCGGACTTGCGCCTGCCACCGCCGTTTGGAGTCGGTCACGATCGATCCCGGCGGGATCGCTCCGCTTTCGACCAGCAATCCGAAGGCGACCCGCGGCTGGCTGCGCATGTCGGCCACGGTCTGCATCGCGCTTTCGTCAAGCGGCAGGGTCGAGGCGATCCGCTGCCGCGCGACCTTCACATACTCAGCTTCGCGCTCGATCCCGATCCACCGCCGCCCCAGCCGCCGCGCCACCGCGCCGGTCGTCCCGGTCCCGAAAAAGGGATCGAGCACCACATCCCCCGGCTTGGTGCAGGCGAGCAGGATCCGGTACAGCAGCGACTCCGGCTTTTGCGTCGGGTGGGCCTTGTGACCGTCCTTGTCCTTGACCCGTTCGCCACCGCTGCAAATCGGCAGCAACCAATCAGACCGCATCTGAAGATCGTCGTTCAACGCCTTCATCGCGCGGTAATTAAACGTGTAGCGGGCTTTCTCGTCCTTGGCGCACCACAGCAATGTTTCGTGGGCATTGGTGAAGCGCGTGCCGCGGAAATTGGGCATCGGGTTGGTCTTGCGCCAGATGATGTCGTTCAAAATCCAGAAGCCCTCGTCCTGGAGCAATGAGCCGACGCGGTAGATATTGTGGTAGCTGCCGATGACCCAGATCGTGCCGTCGTCCTTGAGGATGCGCCGCGCCTCGGCCAGCCAGTCGCGGGTGAAGTCGTCATAGACCGCAAGACTGTCGAACTTGTCCCAGTCATCGTCGCAGGCATCGACCTTGCCGCCTTCGGGGCGAAACAGGTCGCCGCCAAGCTGAAGGTTGTACGGCGGATCGGCGAAGATCAGATCGACGCTCCTGTCGGGCAGGCGCGCCATTGCGGCGACGCAATCGCCGGTGATGATCGTGTCCAGCGCCAGCGCCTTGTCCGCGCTTCGGCTGCGCGGGCGCACGGGCGCCCCGGTCTCCGATATTCGCGCAACGACGTTCATTCTGTTCAGCCCCCCGAACTTGGCCAAACAGGGTGAGTCAGTGCCGACTCCGGGTCAACATTCAAAGGGTTAACGGCGGCTTCGGAGCAGGCGGAACAATAGGAGTCCGGATCGCGCCCAACCACAAGATGTTGAGTCAGGCGGCGCGGCGCGGACTCAAGCGGTGGTGGTGTGGCGCGGAGGACTCGCTCGCCCCATTTTCGTCCAGAACCCGCTCGCTTTGCATCATTGCGGCCGCGATCGCGCGTACCGGGGCAAAGCTTCGACGGTGATGCGGGGTGAGGCCAAGCTCCCCCAAAGCCCGGCAGTGATGAGCGGTCGGATAGCCGCGGTTGGTTTCCCAGCCATAGCCGGGGAAATCGCGCGCCAGATCGGCCATCAAGCGGTCGCGGGTGACCTTGGCGATGATCGAGGCGGCGGCGATCGAGCGGCATTTGGAATCGCCGGCGACGATCGCCTTCGACGGCCGCTGCCAGCGCGGACAGGCATTGCCGTCGACCAGCACCCAGGCCGGCTCGAGCCCGAGCGCCTCGACCGCGCGGGTCATCGCCAGCATCCGCGCCCAATAGATGTTGATGGTGTCGATTTCCTCGACGCTTGCCGAACCGACTCCCCAGGCGGCGCATTTCACCAGCCGGGCGTAGAGTGATTCGCGCTTGTCGATTGGCAGGGCCTTCGAATCGTCGATGCCGCGCGGGAAGCTCGAGCGGTTGAGGATCACCGCCGCCGCGACCACCGGCCCGGCGAGCGGCGCGCAGCCCGCTTCGTCGAC
>JARXKO010000019.1:12024-14373 GCA_030271595.1 Pseudomonadota bacterium
ACCCGCCACGGCGGAAAGCGCCGCGCTTCGCCCGCGTGGTAGAAGAAAAGAATATTGCCATCGGGGTCGCGCAGCCGCGCCTCGCGCCACATCCACGGCTGGTTGCGCGGGCCATGTTCGAAGGCGATCCCGCTCCGCGCCAGTTGCTCGACCCGTTCATCAAGATCGTCGCATTCGAAATAGATCGCAGTCGTCGCTTGAATCTTTTCGTCGGGATCGATCTGGACCGAGAAGGTCGCGCCGCCGGCGCATTCGAACCGGGCATAGCCATTCTCGGGGCTATCGACGATCTGCTTGAGGCCAAGCCGACGGTAGAAATCGACCGAGCGGGCATAATCGCTGCCGGTGACGGTGACCTGATTGAGGCGCGGGCCGGCGCCGACGTCGAGCCGGACATTGGCCTGGCCGATCGGCCCCGCCCCCTGCCCCAGCCCGGGCCGGTCGTGGAGCGCGATGCGGACGAACTCGCGCGCCCTTGCCACCGCTTGGGCCGGGGCATCGCCCTCGGCCAGAAACAAGGCGATTGCGCTGGCCAACGTGCAGCCGGTGCCGTGGGTGTCGTCGGTGGCAATCCTTTGGCCCTGCCAGCTGGTCATATTGTCGGTTTCGATGAGCGCGTCGGCGAGTGCATCGCCTTCCTCATGCCCGCCCTTGATCAGCACTGCGCAGCCATATTGGCCGACCAGGTGAAGTGCCGCCGCAACCGGATCTTCTTCGGACGTCAGGCGGTGCAATTCGGGCAAATTGGGCGTGGCGATGGTGGCGACGCTCAGCAACCGGCCAAATGCCGCGACGGTCGCGTCATCGGCCAGCGGCGCGCCGCTGGTGGCGTTCATCACCGGATCGAACACGATCGGCAAACCGGGCTGTTCGGCGCGCAGCTGCTCGAGCCGCGCTGCGATTTGCTCGGCGGCGAAGGCGCTGCCGATCATGCCCACCTTGACCGCATCGACTCCGATATCGGCAACGACGGCATCGATCTGGGCGAGAATCATTTCGGCGGGCACGGGATGAATGGCGCCGACCCCGAGCGTGTTCTGGGCGGTGATCGCGGTCACCGCGGTCAAGGCGTGGCCGCCGAGCATGGTCACGGTTTTGATGTCCGCCTGAATGCCTGCGCCGCCGCCCGAATCCGAGCCGGCGATGATCAGGATTCGCGCCGTCGACGTCATGGTTGCCGCCAACGGCCCGCCCTTGGGGGCGAAATTCTCCATGTGCACAGCATCGTCGTTTGGCAGACAAATGCGAACAAAGTGTTCACGCCGCCGACTGCACCGCCGAGCAAATGTCGTCGACCAGCCGCTCAACCTGCGCCGCGTCGTCGCCCTCGGCCATCACCCGGATCAGCGGTTCGGTGCCCGACTTGCGGATCACCAGCCGGCCGCGCCCTTCGAGTTCGGCCTCGGCGGCGGCGATCCGCGCCTTGACGCTGGCCGCCGTGAGCGGCGCGCCGCCGTTGAAGCGGACGTTCCTGAGCAATTGCGGGACCGGCTTGAACTGGCGCAGCAACTGGCTCGCCGGTCGCTGTTCCTCGACCAGTGCGGCAAGCACCTGGAGGCCGGCCACAAGGCCGTCGCCGGTGGTGGCGTGGTCGGACAGGATGATATGCCCCGATTGTTCGCCCCCGACATTGCAGCCGCTGCGGCGCATTTCCTCGACCACATACCGGTCGCCAACCTTGGTCCGGACAAGGCCGATCCCGCCTTCGGCCAGTGTCCGCTCGAGCCCGAGGTTGGACATCACCGTCGCCACCACCGCGCCGCCCTTGAGTTCGCCGCGCTTGTGCAAGCCGAGCGCGATCAACGCCATCAATTGATCACCGTCGACGATCTCCCCATGCTCGTCGCACACGATCAGCCGGTCGGCATCGCCGTCGAGCGCGAGGCCGATATGCGCGCCGCTCGCGACCACCGCTTCCTGCAGCGCTTTGGGGTGGGTCGATCCGCACCCGTGATTGATGTTGGTGCCGTCAGGCGCGACCCCGAGCGGCACGACTTCTGCGCCCAGCTCCCACAGCGCATCGGGGGCCACGTGATAGGCCGCGCCATTGGCGCAATCGACCGCCACCTTGAGGCCGTCGAGCCGCAAATGGTCGGGGAACGTCGATTTGGCATAATGGACGTAGCGGCCGCGGGCATCGTCGATGCGCTGGGCGCGGCCGATCATATCGGGACGAGCAAGCTTCGGCGTTGCGGCCAGCAAAGCCTCGATCGCCTGCTCATCCTCGTCGCTCAGCTTGAACCCGTCGGGGCCGAACATCTTGATGCCGTTGTCGGAAAACGGGTTGTGGCTGGCGGAGATCATCACGCCGAGGTCGGCGCGCATCGAGCGGGTCAGCATCGCCACCGC
>JARXKO010000230.1:0-1058 GCA_030271595.1 Pseudomonadota bacterium
ATTCTGGCTTTCGTCCGTGGCGTCGGGCGCGGGCGTTTCCGCCGGTGGCTCGGTGACTTCGGGCTCCGGAGTTTGGCTCTCGTCAGTGACGTCTGGAGCAGACGGCGTTTGCGTCGGCGGAGCGGCACCTTCCGGCTCCGGATTTGGGCTTTGGCCGATGTCCGGCGCGCCCGGTGTCTCGACCGGCGGCGCGGCAACCACCGGCGGCGAGTTGTACGCAAGCTGCGCGTAGCCGCTGCGTCGGCCATCCAGCCGCGCGGCCGGCGCCTCGAGCGATGACTGGGGCGAACCGGAATAATCTACGGGATTGCGGGCGCGCGTTTGTTGAGATGCATGAGCCGGCGCCGGAAAGGCAACGAAGGTCACCGACAATCCGAGTGCAATGGTGCCGGCGACCCACGCGTTGGAGGAACCGTGACGCTCCTCCAGGCTCTGGCGCAGATTAGCGGATAACAGCGGATCTTCGTGGTGGCATTCCCAATCCTGACTGACCAAGCCGTAGTCCGGCAGATCCGCGCGCTCGACGATCTCGCACACCGTCGGCTCGGCGCTGTCCAGTTCCGCCACCAGCGTGGCCAAGTCGGCATCGAACATGCGCAGGCCGCCGGCCGTCGAGCGCAAGCTTTTATCGGCCGCCGGAGGCCCGCCGAATATGGCAAAGCCGTAGCGGCCATTGGCATCCGCATAGGCCGCGTCGCCGGCGGTGGGCAGCAACGGGATCAGTCCATGGCGCCCGAATTCGGCTGCCGGGTAGCGCTTTTCATCCACCGTCACCGGGGCGATTTGAAACAGCCCGGTCGGCGTGTCCCCGAAGCGCAACAAGGGATCTCGCCGGCGATTGTGACGCGAGTGAGCCAGTTGGTCGGTGGTTCGCGCGGCAACGGGAAACGGGCCGGTGATCAATGCACCCTGCGCGTCGAACAGCGCAAGTGAACCACAGCGGTCGCGATCGGGAGTCAATTCGACTCGGATTAAGCGCAAGTTAGGCCCCCCTTACTTGAACTGGTAACGATGGCGTAACTATTCGGACATGTCGAGCAATTAACGCAGTCCGGCAG
>JARXKO010000230.1:1158-2627 GCA_030271595.1 Pseudomonadota bacterium
CCGACCCAATCGACGCGGGCGCTCGACCGCGCCGCATTGCGGTTGCACAAGTGCACGCGCCATTCGGGCGGACGATATTTGGCGACGAACTTGAGCGATTTCGTCATCGCCCGTTTCTGCGCCGCGATGCATTGATCCTGCCAGCCGCAGCCGAGCCCGATGTTGAGCGCGATCGGGTCGCCGAGCAGGCCGGGGGTCGCCACTGTGCCCGCTGCCGCTGGTGAAGCGAGGATCGCGAACGCAATCGCAGCCAGTTTCGAGCGAATGAACACGCGGTTGAAATGACACGGCTTTTGCTCGCGGGCAATGGCGCTGCGGAGGGAACCGCCGCAATGCCGGTGAGTTCGTCGTTCATGAGAAGAAATCCGCCACTGTTGAGCCTCGCCGCGCTGATCCTGACGATCGGCGCCTGTTCGACCCGTCCCGCGCCCGGCGAGTCCGGTTCGGCAGCGCCGGCGCCCGGGCCGGCCTCCGCTCCCACCGTCTCGATCGTCGCCAGCGGGCCGGTCGATCTGGCGGTCAGAACCTCGCCCGCGGCCGGGAGCACGGTCACTGGACCGCTCAACCAGTTCCTCTTCGATTTCGATAAACCGGTCGCCCTTGGCGAAGTCCTCGTCACCGGCCCCGACGGAGCGATGCCGATGATGCTCAGCTCCGCCGGCAAGCAGACCCATTTCGAAGTGCCCTTGCCCGGATTGATGGCGGGCAATTACACCGTCGCCTGGCGCGCATCGCTCGACGGGATCGAGAAGCGGGGATCGCTCGCGTTCACCATTAAGTAAGGCGCCTCGCGCTCAGATAGGCTAGCATTGACCCCGGGAATGGTCGCGCCGGTTGCTTGATCGGGGTATTTTCTCTGCTAAGGGTGAATGGAAATTCCAGTCTTTCGAGAGGGTTGGGGCTGAATTGCTGAAATTGGACCGCCGCTTGCGCGCGATTCCGCTCGCGCTGTGCCTCGCCCTTGCGGGGGGGTGGGCGCCCGCGCTTGAGGCGCAGGGATCGTCGTACCGGGCGACCTCGACCGTGCGGGACATATTGGTCATTGCCGAAAGCCCCGAACAGGTCGTGTTCCGGGTTACAGTAACCCCCAAGGTCGGAAGTTATTCCGCGGTCAATACCGAAGCCAGCAAACCGTCGCTGATTCTGCTCGGCGCTGGCCGCTCGACCAGCCTGCCCAACACACGCGACTATAACGGTTTTGTCCGTTCGGTCGCGTTCGAAGCGACCGACACCGGGCTTGCCGTGCGCTTTGCGACCAATGCCCCGGCCAAGGTCATCGCCGAGCAGGGCGGGATGGACCGCCTGCTGGTGACGGTCAGCAAGCTAAGCGGCGCCGAAGCGCTCGGCAGCCGGCCGATCGATTCGCAGGATCAGGCGCTGGGCACCGCTCACAATGTCCCGTCCGCCCCGGCCTATAATCCCTATGACAGCTTCGAAATGGTGATGCTGAAATATGCCGACGTCAGCGA
>JARXKO010000020.1:0-7485 GCA_030271595.1 Pseudomonadota bacterium
CCATCGTCGAGGCCGCGGTGACGGTCGACATCGTCGATGTCGGGGGCGGTTTCCCCTCTTCCTATCCGGGCATGGAGCCGCCGCCGCTGGAGGCCTATTTCTCGGTCATCCACAACGCCTTCGAAGCCTTGCCGATCAGCTATTCGGCCGAATTGTGGTGCGAGCCGGGGCGGGCGCTGTGCGCCGAATATGCCTCGATCGTCGTGCGCGTCGAAAAGCGCCGCGGCGATGAGTTGTATATCAACGATGGCGCTTATGGCTCGCTCTTCGATGCCGCGCACATCGGCTGGCGCTATCCCGTGCGGCTGCTGCGCGAGACGCCGTCCGACGTTCGCCCGATGCCGTTCAGCTTTTACGGGCCGACCTGCGACGATCTCGACCGCATGGCCGGACCGTTCGACCTGCCTGGCGACATCGGACCCGGCGATTATATCGAAATCGGCATGCTCGGCGCCTATGGCTGCGCCATGCGCACCGGCTTCAACGGCTTCGGCACCGCCGGCTCCTACATCGTCGCCGACGAGCCGATGGTCAGCCTGTACGGAGCGGCGAGCGAACCCAAGCGTTCGAACATCGTCACGCTGTAGGGCCCGGTTCGCACCTTTCCGTTCGCGCGGGGCGAAGGCGAAGGGCTGTATTTTTCTTTGGTCGTACCGGGCAAGGCTTCGACAGCTCGGCCCGAACGGCATTTGTTAGGATGAAATCATGACCACCGTCACGCTCAACAAGGTCCAGCCCGAAGCCAAGGTCAACGACACCCGCAAGGCGCAGCTGCTGTCGAGCCCGGTCGAGCATATCGACATCACCAGCTTCGATGCCCGCCCGATCGTCGAGGCAATGGCCAAGATGAGCTTCACCAGCCGCGACCTCGCCCGCGCCACCGCGCTCTACAACCAGATGCTCGAGGACAAGGAGTGCTCGATCATCCTGGTCATCGCCGGCTCGACCTCGGCCGGCGGCTGCATGGATCTCTATGCCGAGATGGTAAGGAGCAACATGGTCGACGCGATCGTCGCCACCGGCGCCAGCATCGTCGACATGGATTTCTTCGAAGCGCTTGGCCACAAGCATTACCAAGCTCTTGAAATTCCTGACGATGATACATTGCGCTCGCTCTATATCGACCGCATTTACGACACCTATATCGACGAACAGCAATTGCAGGATTGCGACTTCACCATCGGCAAGATCGCCGACAGCCTCGACCCCAAGCCCTATTCGTCGCGCGCGTTCATCCGCGAAATGGGCAAATGGCTGGCGGACGGCAATGCCAGGAAGGATGGCAGCCTGGTCCAGCTCGCCTACGAACATGACGTGCCGATCTTCTGCCCGGCGTTCGTCGACAGCTCGGCCGGCTTCGGCCTGGTCAAGCATCAGGTCGACGCGATGAAGGCGGGCAAGCCCTACCTCGTCCTCGATGCCATTGCCGACTTCCGCGAGCTGACCGAGATCAAGATCAAGGCCGGGACCACCGGCCTGCTGATGATCGGCGGCGGGGTGCCCAAGAATTTCACCCAGGACACGGTCGTGTGCGCCGAAATCCTCGGCCACGAGGACGTCGAGGTCCACAAATACGCGGTCCAGATCACCGTCGCCGACGCCCGCGACGGCGCCTGCTCGTCCTCGACGCTCCAGGAAGCGGCGAGCTGGGGCAAGGTGTCGACCGCGATGGAGCAGATGGTGTTCGCCGAAGCGACCAGCGTCCTGCCGCTCCTCGCCAGCGACGCCTATCACCGCGGCCACTGGAAAACCCGTGCCAGGCGCGCGTTCGCCAAGCTGTTCGACTAAGTCGATTGCCAAACAAAACGAACTGAAGCACCCTGTCCGGGCGAACATCCGGGGGAGAGCTTTTCATGACGTATAATCCGCTGCTCGAACCGGTCGTGGCGCTGGTCGCCTGGACGCTGGTGATGCTCGTGTGGCTGTCGGCGACACGTATTTCGAAAATGCGCGGGAAGCCGATTCCCGACGGTGCGCGCGGCTCGGACATGGAGCCCGGACCCCACAACTGGCCGGCCCACAACTACTCGCACCTCCACGAACAGCCGACCCTGTTCTACGCCATTGTCCTGGCCTTGGTGGCAATGGGCGACGCGCACGCGATCAACCTCATCCTCGCCTGGGCCTATGTCGCGATCCGGATCGTCCACAGCATCTGGCAGGCCACGGCCAACGTCGTCAAAGTGCGCCTCCTGCTGTTTGCGCTATCGACCCTGTGCCTGCTCGGTTTGACGGTTCACGCTGGTATCGCGCTCATCCTCCGCGGCTGAAGCAGGCGGCCAGTTCGATATGGGTCGACCAGCGGAACTGGCCGACCGGTTTGACCCATTCCAGGCGATAACCGCCGTCGCCCAGCACCCGCGCGTCGCGGGCGAAGGTCGCCGGGTTGCAACTGATGTAGGCGATCCGCTGCACCGCCGATTTCGCCAGCTCGGCGATTTGCTCGAGTGCGCCGGAGCGCGGCGGATCGAGCACCACCGCCTTGAAGCGCGCCAGCTCCGACGCATCGAGCGGCCGGCGGTACAGGTCGCGATGCTCGACCCGGGTTGATCGCGCCGCCTGCGCCAGCGCCGTGACCGCATCGCGGGATGCTTCGGCGGCATAAGCGGCGTCGAGCGCCAGCGCGAACGTGCCGAGCCCGGCGAACAGATCGGCGACCGGCCCCGCCTCCCCCACCGCGTCGCGCGCGGCAGCAACCAGCGCCGCCTCGCCATCCGCGGTCGCCTGCAGGAATGCTCCGGGCGGCAGGCGCACCGGATGCCCGGACAGGCTGATCGTCGCCGGTTCAGGCTCGTACATCGTCTCCGCGCCGAGCCCGCCGTCGAGCGACAGCCGGGCCAGACCATGCGCCTGGGCGAAATCGGTCAGCCCCAAGTGCGCCTCGAGCCCTTGCGCAGCCACCCCCTTGATCGTCACATCCGCTCCCTGGTCGGCCAGCGTTAGCTGCACCTCGGCGGTCTTCTTTGACGCCAGCATCGCCCCGAGCAGCGCCCGCAGCGGCGCCACCAGCGCGAACAATTCCGGCCGAAGCACGTGGCATTCGTGCATGTCGACGATGTGGTTCGACCTGGCCGAGTTGAAGCCGACCACCGCCGACTTTCCGATCCGAAGCGCGCGCAATGCCGCCCGGCGGCGGGTTCGCGGAGGTGACACATGCGGCGGCTCGATCCGCGTCTCCAGGCCATGCTGCGCCAAGGCGCCCGCGACCCGCGCCGCCAGATAGTCGCGATAGGCCGCGTCATCGACGTGCTGCAGCTGGCACCCGCCGCAGTCGGGGAAATGGCGGCACGGCGGGGTCTGGTGATGCGGCCCGGCGATGATCGCCCCGTCCTCGCTCAGCGTGTCGCCGGGCGCAGCGAAAGCCGCGTGGCGTCCGCTCGCGGTGACGCCGTCGCCGCGCGCCGCGATCCGGACGATCGGCTCATCCATCGATCAGCGCGAGCGCGTCCGGGATCGCGGCTGCAAGATCGTCGGCGATCATCCCCGGTCCGGCGATCTCCGCCGCTCGCCCGTGCAGCCAGACCCCGGCGCAGGCCGCCTCGAACGGCGCCATCCCGCGCGCGCGCATCGCGGCGATGATCCCCGCCAGCACGTCCCCCGTGCCCGCGCTTGCCAGCCACGCCGGCGCCGGCGGGGCGAAACCGCAGCGCCCATCGGGTGCAGCGACGATTGTATCCGGCCCCTTGAGCACGACGACATTATGCGCGGACTTGGCCGCGGCCAGCGCGCGCTCGGCCTTCGACCCGTCGAGCTTGCCGAACAACGCCTCGAACTCGCCCTCGTGCGGGGTGAGGATGCAATCCTGGCCCTTGAGCCGCCCTGGTTCGCCGACCAGCCGGATGCCGTCGGCGTCGATCACCTTGGGCGCCTTGGAGGTCAGCGCCAGCGTCAGCACCTGCGGGATGTCGCCCAGTCCCGGTCCGACGAGCACGCAGCCGATGCGTTCGTCATAGAGGTCGGCACTGCCCGACTGGACGATGGCGTGCGGCAATCCGGCGATCGGCACCGACGTCGAAATCCGCACATAGCCGGCGCCCGCGCGCGCCGCTGCGGTCGCCGCGAGCGCGATTGCTCCGGGCATCGTCCCGGCAAGGCAATGAACCAGTCCGCGATCATATTTGTGACCCGCGGGATCGAGAGGCGGGACTGCCGGCGGGGCGATTTCGTGCCAGTCGCTCGCCGCGTCGAGCCCAATGTCGGCGACTGCCACCCGCCCGCATTTGCCCATCGCCGGAAACAACCGATGCGCCGGCTTGAGCGCCCCGAATGCGACGGTCAATTCGTAGGCGGGAACCGGGCTGAACTCGGCGCCGCTGTCGCTATCGACCCCGCTCGGGAGGTCGCAGGCGACTCGAACCTGGGCTGCCGCGGCGAGCCGCTCCAGCTGGCGCGCAACCGCCTCGTCGAGCCCGCGCTTGAGGCCGGTCCCGAACAGCGCATCGATCAGGATCGCCGCCGGCGCCGTTGTCGAGTCAAGCGCTTCGACCGCGCCAGCCCACTGCTTGCGGGCAGCCTTGGCGGCGTCGCTCCGGGAGCCGCCCAACGCCGCCACTCGCACCGCATATCCCGCAGCCTTGAGGTAGCGCGCGGCGACATAGCCATCGCCGCCATTATTGCCCGGACCCGCCACAATCAGCACCGGCAACGGCCCGGCAAAGCGCATCACCGCCTCGGCGAGACCGGCCCCGGCCCGCTCCATCAGCGTTTCGACCGGCGTTCCACAGGCGATCGCCGATTCTTCCGCCGCGGTCATCCTGCTACCGGTCAATATTGGTCGTGGATCGCTCATCGCCGCCGCGCTTAGCGCAGGCTGGTCGCCAAACGCCACCATTCGCGCGGCACCTGGTCGGCGGCGGCGTCGCGCGCCTCATCGCTCGCGAACAACGCGAAGCAGGTCGCGCCAGAGCCCGACATCCGCGCCGCCTCGGCGCCCGGCTGAAGCGCAAGCATCGCCAGCACGGTCTCGATCTGCGGGGCCAGGCTTACCGCCGCGTCTTGCAAATCATTGCCGCCCTCGCGCCAGTCGCCTAGTGGCCCGCCGTCATTGCTGTCCCAGCGCTCGAACACGTCGGCCGTCGCCAATTGCACGCGCGGGTTGACCAGCAACACCGGCTTTCCCGACAATTCGGCATGGTCGATCGGGGTCAGTTCGTCCCCGGCCCCGTCACCGCGCACCGGCAGGCTCAGCAGGCAAGCGGGGACGTCGCTGCCGAGTTGGGGCGCGACCGCAATCGCGTGGCCCGGGTCTATCCCCCACAAGGATGTCAGCAGCCGCAGGGCGGCGCCGGCATCGGCCGATCCGCCGCCAATGCCCGAGGCGACCGGAAGCCGCTTGTCGAGGTGGATCGCGGCGCCCGCGCTGGTCCCGCTGACATCGCGAAGCGCGCGCGCCGCGGCGATCACGATATTGTCCTCCGCGTCGCCAAGCTCGGCCGCGAACGGCCCGCTGACTTCAAGGCTGAAATGATCCGCCGGCTCGGCGCTCAGCCGGTCGCCGTCGGTGCAGAAGGCGAAGATCGTTTCAATGTCGTGGCGCCCGTCGTTCCGCTTGCCGCGAACGTGAAGCGCGAGGTTGAGCTTGGCCGGAGCGATTTCGCGCGCCGCGGTCAAGGTGCCCCGGTGGCGGGGGTCAGGCCGCCCTTGATCTTGGCGTCGATCCGTTGCGCGACCCCTTCATCGGCGGTGAGCAAGGCGGCGCTCCACGCGAAGCGCGCTTCATACCGCCGCCCCGATGCATAAAGCGCGTCGCCCAGATGCTCGCGGATCTCGGCCTGGGCGGGATCCTTCTCGGCCGCCTTCTCGAGCGTGTCGATGGCCTCGCCGGTCTTGCCGCGCTTATATTGTGCCCAGCCGAGCGAATCGATGATCGAGGCATCGTCGGGGGCAAGCTCGCTGGCCTTGCGGATCATGGCCTCGGCGGCGTCCATGTCCTCGCCCCGTTCGAGCTTGGCATACCCAAGGAAGTTGAGCAGCAACGGCTGGTCGGGCGCCAGCTTGAGGCCCTGGGTCAACGCCTCCTTGGCCTCGGGCCAGCGATTGGCGTCCTGGAGCGCGCTCGCCTGGAGCAGGTAGAGAGTCCACAGCCCGTCGCCATTGCCGACGGCGAGATTGGCGGCGATCGCTTTGCCATAGGCATCGGCGGCCTCGCTATTGCGCTTGGTCGCTGAAAGCACGTCGCCCAGGCGCGAATAATCGGCCGCCGACACGCCCGGTCCCGAGGTCGCCGCAGTCGCGATCGCAAGCGCCTCGGGGAAGCGCTTTTCGTCCGACAAGATGCGCACCCGGTTGTCGCGGATCTGACTGATCAGCGGGTCGCTGTCGGGGATCGAAGCGAGCAGCGCCAGGGCATCGTCGGGGCGGCCGCGAAGGTCGAGCAGGATCGACAGCAGAACCGTCGCCGAGCTGTTGTCGGGATTGGCGTAGCGGGCGACTTGCGCGAGCCCCAGCGGCGGGGTGCTGCCCTGCCGCCGGGCGAGATCCCCGGCAAGCCCGGTCATCACTTCACCAAAAGCCTTGGCGCCGGTGTCGACCGACTGGCCCGGCAATTTCCCGCTCAGCAAGCGGTCGCGGGCTGAATAGGCTTCGTGGGCAATGCCATCGAGCATCGCCGCGGCGCGGGTCCTGTCGCCGGCGTCGAGGAAGCCGCTGGCGAGCGCCAGGCGCAAGCGAGTCTCGCGAATGCCGCCGCCGCCGATGGCGCGGCGAGCATAAGGTTCGGCATCGGCGGTCTTGCCGAACTTGAGCAGCACGAACGCCGCTTGCTCGCCCTTGAACCCGGCGAGCGGGCTGGTGGCCGGGATCGCCGCGATCGCCTGGAGCGCGCCGTCCAGATCATTGCGGTCGGCCGCCCCCCATGCCGCGGCGAGCGGCTTGAGGAAGGACAGATCGCTGCCATCGCCGCTCGGCACCATCCACGCCGACGCGCTGTCGAAGCGCCGCCGCTTGAGTTCGTCCGCGATCACCAGCAGCCGCGCATCCGAGGCGAGGTTCGCCGCCGGGATCTGCCGCGACAGCGACAGCGCCAGATCGATGCGCCCCGAATCGAGCGCTTCGCCAAGCCCCTTGCGGGCGAATTCGGTTTCGCCCGGCATCGCCTGGAATAGGTTGGCGAGCAATTCCGCCGAGCGCGCATGGTCGCCGTTCATCGCCGCGGTGCGCGCCTGGACATAGGCCCAGGCCGGGTCGCTCGACGACGCGCTGAGCCGTGCCGAAGCCGGCGCCGCGCCCAGCGCCACGGCCGCGATCGCACTTCCGGCGAGCCACTTACATATTGGGGTAATTGGGTCCTCCTCCGCCTTCGGGCGTGACCCAGGTGATGTTCTGGGTCGGGTCCTTGATGTCGCAGGTTTTGCAGTGAACGCAATTCTGCGCGTTGATCTGGAGCCTGGGATTGCCGTTCTCCTCGACGAATTCATAGACCCCGGCGGGGCAATAACGCTGTTCGGGGCCGGCATAGACCGGCAGATTGATCGCGGTCGGTATGCT
>JARXKO010000020.1:7585-14279 GCA_030271595.1 Pseudomonadota bacterium
GTCCCGCCCCAATGGGCGATGGCCGGCTGGGCGTTGCGCACGAGCTTCAATTCCTTGACGATCCAGCTCTTGTGCAACGCTTCGGGATAGGCCTCGAGCCGGTCGCCCGAACGATCGGCGGCAATCGCATCGAACGCGGCCTCGGCGGCCAGCATGCCCGATTTCATCGCCGTATGCGTGCCCTTGATCCGCGGCACGTTCACGAACCCGGCCGAACAGCCGATCAGCGCGCCGCCGGGGAACACCAGCGTTGGGATCGCCTGGTACCCGCCCTCGTTGATCGCCCTCGCGCCGTAGGAAACCCGCCGACCGCCCTCGATTTCGGCGCGGATGGCGGGATGGGTCTTCCACCGCTGGAATTCCTCGAACGGCGACAGATAGGGATTGGCGTAATCGAGCGCGACGACGAAGCCGAGCGCGACCTGGTTATTTTCCTGGTGATAGAGAAATCCCCCGCCCCAGGCATCGGTCAGCGGCCAGCCTTGGCTGTGGATCACTCGTCCGGGCTTATGTTTGTCCGCAGGAATATCCCATAATTCCTTGAGACCGATGCCGAAAACTTGCGGTCCGCTGTCTTCGCGTAGTCTGAACACCTCGCTCAGCCGCTTGGTCAGGCTGCCGCGCGCGCCCTCGGCGAACAAGGTGTAGCGGGCGTGCAATTCCATTCCCTGCTGGTAATCGGGGCGATGGCTGCCATCGCGGGCGATGCCGAGATCGCCGGTGGCGACGCCCTTGACCGATCCGTCCTCGTGATACAGCACTTCGGCGGCCGGAAAGCCGGGGAAAATCTCGACCCCGAGCTCCTCCGCCTGCCCCGCCAGCCAGCGGGTGAAATTGCCCAGGCTGAGGGTATAGGTGCCCTTGTTCCGCATGAACCGCGGCAGCAGTGCCTCGGGCAATACGAACTTGCCCTTCTCGCGCAGCACCCAATGGTGGTTCTCGCTCACCGGAACCGTCAGGGGCGCACCCCTGTCCTTCCACTCGGGGATGAGCTCGTTGAGTGCGACCGGGTCGACCACCGCGCCCGACAGGATATGCGCCCCGACCTCGCTTCCTTTTTCGAGGATGCAGACCGACACGTCGCGCCCCGCTTCGCTGGCCAGCTGCTTCAATTTGATCGCCGCGCTCAGCCCCGCCGGCCCGGCGCCGACGATGACCACGTCATATTGCATCGATTCGCGCGCGCTCATGAAACCTCTCGTCGCGCCTGTCGCGCGTTCTGCCGGTGACTGCACTGCCAATTCCTTGACCGCGCCGTCAATGGCGGAGACAGTGCGGTCATGGGTGGGGACCTCGACACGATCGGGCCGGCAGAGGCCAAAAGCGCGCTTGGCTGGTGGCTCGACGCGGGCGTCGATGCCGCCGTCCAGGAAGAGCCGCGCGACTGGCTCAAACCCGCACCGCTACCCGCGCCGCAATCCGAAGCGAGGCCGGAGCCGGCCAATGTCCGGATTCCCGACCCCCAATCGCTTGAGGCGCTCAAGGACTGGCTCGCGACCGGCGCCGACATTCCTTTGGCCAAGGGCGCAGGCCGGCGGGCCTTGCCCCACGGTCCCGAACATGCCGCAGTGATGCTGCTGTGCGAGGCGCCCGGCGGCAGCGACAACGACCGCCCGATCGGCGGCGAGCCGTGGCAATTGGCCGAGCGCATGCTGGCGGCGATCGGCTTCACTCCCGATCAGGCCTATTCGGCCTCGCTCAGCTGCGTACATGTGCCGGGCAAGAAGATGAACCCGGCCGAGCGCGAATTATGCGCCGAGATCGCCCGCCGCCATATCCGCCTGGCCCAGCCCAAGCGGCTCATCCTGCTCGGCGACGGGCCCTGCCAGGCGCTGCTTGGCAAGCCGCTCGCCAATGCCCGCGGTCACGTCCACAAGATCGAAGGCGTGCGCACGGTCGCGACTTTTCACCCGCGCCACCTCATTCATCGTCCGTTGGACAAATCGCTGGCATGGCGGGATTTGCTGTTGTTGATGGAGGAGGAAGCGTGAGGGCTCGACTGGTCGGTGTGGGCGCATTGCTGTGGACCCTGCCGCTCCACGCGCAGGGCCAGCAGTCGGATCCGCTCGCGCCGATAACTCAACCGGGCCAGGCGCTTCCCGCGGTTCTCCAGCCGGCACCACCGTCGGTCGTCGTGCCGAAGGATTGGCGCGGGGTGTTCGACGCCATCGGCGCCGGCAATTGGGCGTCTGCCCAGGCCGGAATCAGCGCGCTCCCGGCCAGTGTTGTGACTCCCGTTGCCAAGGCTGAACTCTATACCGCCAAGGGATCGCCCGCGGTCAGCCTCGACGCGCTCCAGGCCTTGATCGCCGAGGCGCCCGAATTGCCCCAGGCCGATCAGCTTGCGCGTATGGCGCAGGCGCGCGGAGCGACCACCCCGCTGCTCGTCACTCCCGAGCGGCGGATGATCGGCCTCGGCTCGGCCCCCGGGCGCTACCGCGCCAAGCCGGTCCAGGGCGATTCGGCCGCCGATCAATTGCGCGACATCCTGACGCCGTACGTAAAGGCCGACGATGCCGCCGGCGCGGAGGCGCAATTCCTCCTTTATGCCCCGCAAATGGGTTACGAGGCCCGGGCCGAACTCGGTCAGCGGGTGGCGTGGATCTATTACATCCTCGGGCTCGACCTCGATGCGCGCCGCGTTGCCGACACCTGGCGCCAGGGGGCGACGGGCGAATGGGCCAGCCAGGCGGCGTGGATTTCGGCGCTGTCGTCGTGGCGCATGGGCGATTGCAACAGCGCCTCGACCGCCTTCCAGCAGGTCGCCGCGCTCGCCACCCAGCGGGAACTTCGCGCCGGGGGCTTTTATTGGGCGGCGCGCGCCGAACAGATGTGCCACCGCCCAGGCTCGGTCGAAGCCCTGCTCCGGTCCGCCGCAGGCCCGGCCGAATCGACCGAGAGTTTCTACGGGCTGCTGGCGCGCGAGACTCTGGGGATGCCGACCCACCTCGCGAGCGATCCGTTGCTCGGCTTCGACCCGCCGGTCGACCAGCTCGCCAACGTCCGCCGGGCGACGGAGCTGGTCCGGATTGGCGAGCCGGCACTGGCCGAGGAATTGATCCGCCATCAGGCCAGGATCGGGCTTCCGACCGAACATCACGCCTTGATCCAGGTGGCCAAGAAGCTCGACCTCGCGGCAGTCCAATTGTGGCTTGCGACCAACGGCCAGCCCGGTGCGAGGGCCGCTCCCGCCGACCGCTACCCCAACCCCAAATGGGCGCCGCTCAACGGCTGGCGGGTCGATCCGGCGCTTGCCTTCGGCCACATCGTCCAGGAATCCTCGTTTCGCCGGACCGCGGTCAGCGGCGCCGGGGCCGTCGGGCTGATGCAGGTGCTCCCGATCACCGCCCAGCAGGTGTCGCGCGCCCGCGGCTTGCCCTATTCGATCGGCGCGTTGACCGATCCGCGCTACAATATGGAATATGGCCAGTGCTTCATCGAGCTGATGCGCGGGTCCTCGGCCACCGCCGGTCAGCTGCCGCGGGTCATCGCTTCCTACAACGCCGGGCCGCTCCCCGTCGCGCGCTGGGCGACCATCAACGACAAGGGCGATCCGTTGCTGTGGATCGAAAGCATTCCCTATTGGGAAACGCGTTTTTATGTCCCCGCGGTACTGCGCAACATGTGGGTCTATCAGGGCCTCAACAATGAGGACACGTCGACCCTGCGCTCGGTCGTCCAGCACCGCTGGCCCGCGTTCCCGACCACCATGACGCATATGGCGAACTGAGCGGTCCGCTCAATCGTTCTTGAAATGTTCCGCTAGTCCGCATAGACTGCCGCGATGCCGGTCGAGTCCAATCGAGGGCGCGGCGCGACGCGCAACGCCACCCCCACCCGCTTCAACCTCAAGGAGCGCGTGGTCGAAGGCGAATGGCTCGACCAGGTCGAGGCGCTCGACGGACTCGCACCGCGCCGGACCACCGTCACGATCGAACATCCGCGGACCATCCTGACGCGCAACAATTCCCCCGACATCGGCTTCGACCGCTCGGTCAACGCCTATCGCGGGTGCGAACACGGCTGCATTTATTGCTTCGCCCGGCCGACCCACGCCTTCCACGATCTGTCTCCCGGGGTCGATTTCGAATCGCGGCTGTTCGTCAAATCCACCGCTGCGCAACTGCTCCATTCGGCGCTGTCCCGCCCGGGCTACGAATGCAAGCCGATCGCAATGGGCACCAACACCGATCCCTATCAGCCGATCGAGGAGCAGTGGAAGATCACGCGCTCGCTGATCGAATTGCTGGTCGAAACCCGCCACCCCTTCACCATCACCACCAAGTCCAACCGCGTGCTGCGCGATCTCGATCTGATCAAGCAGGCCGCCGATCTGCGCCTTGCTTCGGTGGCGATTTCGGTCACCTCGCTCGATCCCGCAATCGCCCGAACGCTCGAGCCGCGCGCGTCGAGTCCGGCCAAGCGCCTCGCCGCGGTCAAGGCGCTCAACGATGCCGGCGTGCCTTGTTACGTCGCCATCGCGCCGGTCATCCCGCAGATCACCGACCATGAGCTCGAGCATATCATCGAGGCCGCGGTCGCCGCCGGAGCGCCGGGCGGCTTCTATTTGCCGGTGCGCCTGCCGCATGAGGTCGCGCCGCTGTTCCGAGCCTGGCTCGACGAGCATTTTCCAGACCGCGCGCGCAAGGTCATGGCGGTGATCCAGTCGCTCCGCGGCGGGCGCGACAATGACCCCGGTTTCTTCAGCCGGATGCGCGGTTCGGGACCATGGGCCGATTTGCTCCGCACCCGCTTCGACATCGCCTCGAGGAAATACGGGTTGCGCCAGGCGAAGTTCGGCCTGCGCACCGATTTGTTCGAACCGCCTCAGGGCAACCAGATGCGGCTATTGTGACCGATTCGACCAATCGCCGATGACAGGCGCCGGGCGCCGCGCTAGGCACCTTCGAATGAACCGCTTGCTCATCGCCGGCCTGCTGCTGGCCGCTGCCGCTCCGCTCGGCGCTCAAGGGGTCGTCGTCGGCCCCGGCCCGGACACGCCGCTGCCGCCGATCGGTCCCGCGGTCGATCCGCAGGTTGGGGCGCTGCGCGACTCCGCGCTCGATGGCGACACCTATGCCTGGGACATCGTCGAGGGCCTGACCACCGAAGTCGGGCAGCGGCTTGGCGGCACCGAAGCCGAGGCGCGCGCCCGTGTCTGGGCCGTCGCCAAGCTGACCGCGCTCGGCTTTAGCAACGTCCACGTCGAACCCTTTCCGATGGGGGTGTGGACCCGCGGCGCCGAAAGCGCCGAGATCATCGCCCCGTTCCCGCAAAAACTGGTCGTTGCAGCGCTCGGCAACAGCGCCTCGACCGGCCCCGCCGGGGTCACCGGCCAGATCGTCGCCTTCGACAGCGTCGATGCCTTGCGCCGCGCGCCGGACGCCGTGGTCCAGGGCAAGATCGTGTTCGTCGATCATGACATGCTGCCGACCCAGGACGGCTCGGGCTACGGCCAATTCGGCGCCCCGCGCCGGCAGGGACCGACCGCCGCTTCGCTCAAGGGAGCGCTGGCGATCGTCGTGCGCTCGATCGGCACCGATCATCACCGCAATCCCCATGCCGGGGTCCAGACCTTTACCGATGGCGCCAGGCCGATCCCCGCCGGCGCGCTCACCGTGCCCGACGCGGAGCAACTGGCGCGGATCCTCAAGCGCGGCCTGCCGGTGACCATGCACCTGACCCTCGTCAGCCAGGTTCGCCAGGGCGGCCAGTCGGGCAACGTCATCGCCGAAGTGCCGGGCCGCGACCCGTCGCTTGCTCCGGTCCTCGTCGGCGGCCACCTCGACAGCTGGGACCTTGGCACGGGCGCGATCGACGATGGCGCCGGGGTGGCGATCACTACCGCGGCCGCAAAGCGCATCATGGATTCAGGACGCCCGCTGCGGACCATCCGAATCGTCTGGTTCGGGGCCGAGGAAGAGGGGCTGTTCGGCGGCTTCGATTATCTCGCCCGCCACGGCAAGGAAGCGCTGTATGCCGCGGCGGAAAGCGATTTTGGGGCCGACCATGTGTGGAAGCTCGACAGCAAGCTCGGCCCCGAGCGCAAGGCCGAGGCAGACATGATCGGCGCTTCGGTCGCACCGCTTGGAATCGTCACCGGCGCGTTCGACAAGGCCGACGGCTCGGATATCGAACCGCTCATCGGCAGCGGTGTCCCCGGCGTCGCTTTCAGCCAGGATGGGACCCGCTATTTCGACATCCACCACACGCCCGACGACACCCTCGACAAGATCGATCCCATCCAGCTGCGGCAGAATGTCGCGGCGTGGACGGCCATGCTCGCGGTCCTTGCCGGCCCGATCAAGCCGGACCCGAAACGGCCACCGCGGCGTTGACCGCACAGTTCAAACAGGAGGAAGACCATGCGTAAGTTGATCATATTGCCGGCGCTCGTCGCGCTTGGCGCGTGCCAGGTGACCAAGGACAATGCCAACGACACCACGACCATGACCTACAACGGAGACGTCGCCGAAAATGCCGCCGCCGATGTCGGCGCCACCGCGCAAAATGTCGCATCGGACATCGGCAACGGCGTCACTGCCGCCTCCGACAAGGTCAAGAACACCGATGTCAGCGTCAACGTCAACGACCACGACTCCGATGACGGGAACGTTGCGTCGAACAAACATTAATCATTGAATGCAAATGGTCGGGGAGACAGGATTCGAACCTGCGACCCTCTGCTCCCAAA
>JARXKO010000231.1 GCA_030271595.1 Pseudomonadota bacterium
GCGTCAGCATGAAGGGCGCCAAGGGCGTGATCATCTCGATCACCGGCGGCGAGGATATGCGCCTGATGGAAGTCGACGAGGCCGCGAGCCACATCAAGGAACTGGTCGACCCCGACGCCAACATCATTTGGGGCAGCGCCTTCAACAACGACCTTGGCGGCAAGATCCGGGTGTCGGTCGTCGCCACTGGAATTGAAGCCGAAGTCGGCGCCCAGCCGCAGCCGGGCAAGGTCTTCACCTTCCCGCCGCGTCCGGCCAGCCCCCCGACCGGCGAGGGGCCCGAACTGGGCCTCGACCAAGGCGACGACTTGCCCGACCTCGAGCTTGGCGATGGCGATGAGGGCGGCGAGGAATTGCTGCTCGGCAACGACGACATTCTGACCAGTCCGGTCGGAGCGCCGCCGATCGAGCCCCCGACCGACGAAGATGAGGACGGAATCCAGCCGACGGCCAGCGCCGCCGGTGGTGGCGCGACGCTGTTCGAGCGGATGAGCAACATCGCTCGCGGCGCGCCCAAGGCCCAGCTCGATGACGACGGCGACGGGGGATCGATCGAAATTCCGCGCTTTCTCAACCGCCAAAACAACCAATAGCAGCAAGCGGCCCGGTTGGTTCGAACGCCACCTTCGCAGGGGCGTTCGTCGTTACCGCTAAAGCATTGAATCCGTTTATAACCGTCCTGTCGCCCAACGCGCACGGCTCACCGATTAGGGGCTAGCCAGAAAGGTCTCGGCAAGATTCTCTGTGCAGTGGGAGGATCATGCGGGGAACCATGCATCTACTGCGTGCGGGAGCGCTCGCGGCCACGGTCGCGGCGGTGCTTGGGACTGCGGTTCCGGCGACCGCTCAAGGCAGCTATTCGCCCTATAACGAGACGGCCACTGCCGCGCTCGCCCGCTACGTCCGCGCAATCACCGCCGATCCCAAGGATTTCGCGTCGCTGGTCGCGGCCGGCCGCGCCGCGCTCGAGCTTGGCGATGCCCAGGCCGCGGCCGGCTTTTACGCCCGCGCCGACGAGGTCAATCCGCGCAGCCCCTTGCCCCAGGCGGGCATGGCCGCGGTATCGGTCGCCAATGGCGAGGCCCAGGCCGCCTTGCCCTATTTTGCCCGCGCCCAGCAGCTCGGCGCGAGCGTCGTCAGTTTCGGTGCCGATCGCGGCCTCGCTTATGACCTGCTCGGCCGCCAGGCGCAGGCGCAGGCCGATTATCGCGCCGCGCTCACCGGCCCGGACAAGGATCTGGCCTGCGCCCGGCTCGCGCTCAGCCTGGCCATCGGCGGCAATCGCGCCGGCGCGCTCGACACCCTTTCGCCGCTCCTTGCCAAACGCGATCCGGCAGGCGCCCGCGCCCGCGCCTTCGTGCTTGCACTGACCGGCGATCCAATGGGCGCAAGGGCGGCGATCGACACCGCCATGCCCGGAAGCTCGGCGAGCCTGGCGCCGTTCCTGATGCGTCTTGGCACACTCACCGCCGGCCAGAAGGCGGCGGCGGTCAATCTCGGCATGTTCCCGGACGCCGGCGATGGAAGCACTGCTTATGCATCGGCGGCCTTGCCGGCGACCGCGGCCCGGCCCGCGATGGCCGGCGCGACCTCGCCGCCCGTGGCTCAGGAAGCCGCTTCGCAGATGGTCGCGGCCTCGATCCCGGCGCCACGTCCGGCTTCGGCGTCGGCGCAGCGGAGCAGCGCCTCGGCGCACAAAATCTGGCTCCAGCTCGGCACCAGCTCAACCAGCGAGGCGCTCAACAGCCAGTTCGACAAGCTCAAGTCGCATAACCAGGACCTGTTCGACGGCATCCACGGCTATGTCGCGCGCAGCGCCGATCGCTCGCGGCTGCTGATCGGCCCATTCCGCAATGCGTCGGATGCCGATACGTTCGCCGAAGACCTCGAATCGGTGCATGTGAACGCGTTCAAATGGAGCAATTCGGACAGCGACCTGATCGTCCCGCTGGGAACGAACTGAGGCTAACCGCCGCGCTTGCGACGCAGCCGGCACAGTCGCGTGGCCGCTTTCACACCCAACATGACGAAGGCCCGCGCGGACCGCGCGATATCTTTCAGCGCGACCGCGACCGCATCATCCATTCGATCGCTTTCCGCCGCCTGCGTCACAAGACCCAGGTGTTCGTCGCCCCCGACGGCGACCATTTCCGGGTCCGGCTGACCCACAGCCTCGAAGTCGCCCAGATCGGGCGGACGATCGCCCGCGCCCTGGGGCTCAATGAGGATCTGACCGAGGCCTTGTGCCTGGCCCACGACCTTGGCCATCCGCCGTTCGGCCATGGCGGGGAGGATGCACTCGATGCCGCCCTCGCCGAGGCCGGGGGCTTCGACCATAATGCCCATACCTTGCGCATCGTCACCCGGCTGGAGACGCCTTATGCCGGGTTCGACGGACTGAACCTCAGCTGGGAAGCGCTCGAAGGGCTGGCCAAGCACAATGGACCCGTTGCCCAGCCAGGCTGGGCGCTGGCCGAGGCCGAGCGCGAATGGCCGCTCGATCTGGACAGCTGGCCGGGGCTGGAAGCGCAGGTGGCGGCGATCGCCGATGACATCGCCTATGACAATCACGACATCGACGACGGCTTGCGCTCGGGTATCTTGA
>JARXKO010000232.1 GCA_030271595.1 Pseudomonadota bacterium
CACCGTCAGGCCGAGATTGCGGGTGATCACCACCACGCTGGTCTCGGTGAAGACGTTCTTCAGCTCGGCAACCAGATCGGCTTTCTGCGAACGATCCATGCCATTCTCCAAATTTCGGGCAAAAGTGGACCTTTGCCCGAGGCTTCAAGAACCCGTCGCGACAGGCCGCGACGAGCAGTAAAGTCCGTGGGGATGGATCGGTGGCGACGGCAGCGCCATCGCACGACGGGACCGCGTCGGCCCCGCATGATTCATGTCCCCGCCTAGGCCGCGGATTAAGCCGTTCGACAAGCTCACGATGAGCGGAAGAAAGGCAGCGACTGTCTCGGACGAGTGCCCCGGGCAAGCCCGAAGCGAAGCGCGCCTATAGCGGAATTCCGTCGCCGATCAAGCCTTTGGGACAAACCCACCGGACACGGCAGTTTGTCCGTATCCCGACAGAGCAACCATGCGCCTGATAGCCCGTTGAGGCGGTCATGCTTGCCCCCGCCGACGACCGCAATCACCCGCTCGCCAGCCGTTTCTGCGCCTTTATCGCGGATTCGGGTTTCCCCTGTGTCGGGGCCAAAGCCGCGCTCAATCGCGGCGGCATGCGGTTCGTCGTCGCCCGCGACTTCAATTCGGCATGGGATGATCTGCGCATCCTGCCGTCGCTCCACGACATCGCCCGCGACTATCGCGCCGACCCGGTTCCGTTCCAGTCGCTCGCGGTGCTGTTCGAAGGTGGCGCGCCGGACAATGAGGAGCGGTTCGAGCAGGGTTTGTGGTCGCGCCTCGACTCGCTTGCCGCCAAGGACGACTGGCTCGGCCAGCGCCCCGATCCGCGCGTTGCCCACGACCCCGGCGACCCGCATTTCGCGATGAGCTTCGGCGGCGAGGCGTTTTTCGTCGTTGGCCTCCATCCCCGGGCGAGCCGGCCGGCGCGGCGCTTCGATTCCCCGGCGATGGTGTTCAACCTCCACGACCAGTTCGAGCGGCTCCGTGCCGAAGGCCGCTATGGCGCGCTCAGCAACGCCATCCGCGAGCGCGACCGCAAGCTCGCCGGGTCCGACAATCCGATGCTCGCCGAGCATGGGACGGCCTCGCCGGCGCGCCAATATAGCGGCCGGTCGGTGGGCAGCGATTGGCGCTGCCCCTATTCGGGACGTGCTGGCAAAGCGGATGCGCCGCGGTGGTGAACGAGATCGCGCCGCGCAGTGGCACCGCCTTCACCATCGGCAGCGGGCAGCGGCTCACCGTCATCGACCCCGAAGGCGTCCAGGTTGCCGACCTGCTGGCGTTCAACCGCGGCGATATCCGCGAGGCCTTGAGCTCGGGGCGGACCCTCGATTACGCCTCGAAAATCTATCTCACCACCGGCGACAAGCTCTATTCCAATCGCTCGAACGTACTGCTTGAAATCGTCGCCGACGATGTTGGCCGCCACGATTTCCTGCTGACCCCGTGCAGCAAGGACACCTTCCGGATTCTCTACGGCGACGAGCATCCGCATCGCGGCTGTTTCGGCAATCTGGCCGAGTCGCTGGCGCCATTTGGAGTGACCGAGGACATGATTCCGACCGCGTTCAATTGCTTCATGAACGTTCCCGTCGACCCCGCAACCGGCGCGCTCCAGGTCCTTCCGCCGCTGAGCAAGGCCGGCGACCGGATCGTGTTCGAAGCCAGGATGGACCTCGTCATCGGACTCACCGCCTGTTCTGCTCCCGACAGCAACGGCGGCTCGTTCAAGCCAATCCACTGGTCGATCGATTGACGGCCTGCGCCGCCGGGTTTCCGCTCGACCAAAATGTCCCGGCACCAGCGACGAAGGCGTGGCGGCGGTTGCGGGTGCGCTTCCTTTATTGGTGGCGGCATGGACGGCTGCCCGACCTCGACCGGCCGCGGCGCTTCACCGAATGGACCCAGTGGCGCAAGCTTAATGGCGGCGGTCGCGCCGAGGGTCTGCTGACCGACAAGCTGCACGCCAAGGTTCACGTCGCAGCCCGCACCGGACGAGAGCTTGCAGTCCCGGTGCTGTGGAGCGGGACGGCCCTGCCGGTCGATCCGCCGGCACCGCTGCCGCTGATGGTCAAGGCCAATCACGGCTGCAATCAATATGCCGTCGTCCACAGCGCCGCCGACTGGGATCGAGTCCGGCGGCTGGCGGCTGGCTGGCTTGGCCGCACGTATGGCCAGTGGCTCGACGAGCCCGCCTACCAGGCCGCGCGCAAGCTGCTCCTTGTCGAGCCGTTCCTGGGCGGGGCCGGGGCGCCGCTGCCGGTCGATTACAAAGTCTATGTATTCGGCGGCCGGGCGGCGATGATCCAGATCCACGAAGCCCGCGCCACCGCGCGCCGCTGGACTCAGTTCAACCGCAGCTGGAAGCGTATCGGCGGCGCGCCGAGCAGCGCTCGTCCGCCGGCCACGCTGGCGGCGATGCTCGATGCCGCCGAAGCCTGCGCGGCCGGCAGCGATTTCCTGCGGGTCGATTTCTACGAAGTCGAGGGGCGGCTGTGGTTCGGCGAATATTGCCTGTACCCCGGCTCCGGGCTTGACCCGTTCGAGCCCGACAGCCTCGATTTCGAACTCGGCCGGCTATGGGCCGAGGCCCGCTTCTGACCA
>JARXKO010000233.1 GCA_030271595.1 Pseudomonadota bacterium
AAGATGAGGAAATCGCGCAGCGGGACGATGCCGGTCGCGACCATCGCCAGCAGCGTAATCGCCCAGATGCTGCTGGCGGTCTCCATCCAGCGCCAGTCGCGCGCGAACTGACCTTGCGGCGCCGGACGGCGGAATTGAGGGTTGATCTGCAACCCCGAATAGCGCCCGACCACGGCGGTCCGCAGTTTCGGCGACAGGATCGACAGCGGCGCCAGCAGCGCGAAGCGGATGAACAGCCCGACTGGCGCCAGCAGCGCGGCGATCACGAATAGCGGCAGAGTCCACGGCTTCATCAGCGCCAGCGGCAGATATTCGGGATCGTCGACGGTGCCGTAATAGGTCTTGCCGTGATGCTGGTTATGGACGCCTTCGTACATGAAGCTCGGCACCAGCAGGGGAATGCCGACCACCAGGTTCCACACCAGCCGGAAGCCCTTGAGCGCGCCTTTGCGGATGTGGGTCAGCTCATGGATGAAGCTGCCCGCGCGATAGAGGGCGAGGACTGCGACCACGCCAGCCGCGAGCGCAACCCACGCCGGCCGCGCGACCATCGCCGCGAACAAGGCGGCGTAACCGGTCAGGGCCGAGGCGATGAGGTCGGCCCAGTAAATCCGCGCCACCGGCTGGTTGAGGTCGCGGGTGAGATTGGCAGCCGCCTTGAGCATATCCTTGTCGTCGGCTTGGGGCATGGCTGCGCCCGGCGGCAATGCCGCGGCGGTGCGCTGACGCTCGAAGATCGCCGTGTCGGTCATGGCTCGCTGAATGCTGTTCCTACTGCCTTGAAATAGTGGCGGTATCGTGGCGCGACAACCGGCGTGGCCAACCAGCGCTGGCGCTTTATGGGTCAAAACGCTAGCCCGCTGGACCATGAGCACGCCCCTCACCATCCGCCCGGTCGAGACCAAGGCCGACCGCAAGACCTTCGTCGACTTCGCCTGGGCGGTGTACAAGGACGACCCGGCGTGGATTCCGCCGCTCAAGGATGAGGTCCACGGCCTCCTGACCCCGGGCAAGAATCCGTGGTTCGACCATGCCAAGGCGCAATTGTGGCTGGCCGAGCGCGGCGGCACGATCGTCGGACGCATCAGCGCCCAGGTCGACCAATTGGTGCAGCAGCATATGGGCCAGGGCATCGGCCAATGGGGGATGTTCGAAGCCCTCGACGGCGAAGCCGCTGCGGCGCTCATCGCGACTGCCGAGGATTGGCTCCGCGCTCAGGGCATGACCAGCGCGCTCGGGCCGATCAGCCTGTCGATCTGGGACGAGCCTGGGCTGGAGATCGAAGGGCACGCCGAACCGCCGACGGTGATGATGGGCCACCACCGCCCCGAATATGCCGCCTGGATCAATGCCGCCGGCTATTCGAAGGCCAAGGACCTGCTCACCTACGGTCTCGATATTTCCAATTGGGACGACCCGCTGATCAACCGCCTGATCGCCGCCGGTGAACGCAACCCGCGAATCCACATCCGCATGGTCGACAAGTCGAAGTTCGACCAGGAGGCGAAGATCATCCTCAATCTGCTCAACGACGCCTGGTCGAGCAATTGGGGCTATGTCCCACTGACCCCGGCCGAAATCGCCTACGCCGGAAAAAAGCTCAAGCCGGTGATTTTCGAGGAGCTGGTGCGGATCGCCGAATATGACGGCAAGCCGGTCGCGTTCATGCTGACCCTGCCCGACATCAACGAGCTGTCCGCCGATTTGAACGGCGAGCTGTTCCCGTTCGGCTTCGTCAAATTGCTGTGGCGGCTGCGCAAACCCAGGGTCAAACGCCTGCGGGTGCCCTTGATGGGCGTCGCCAAGGAGTATCAGCAGACCCGCCTGGCGAGCCAATTGGCGTTCATGATGATCGAATATACGCGCCGCTCCGGGACCACCAAATATGGCGCGACCCACGGCGAGTTCGGCTGGATCCTCGAGGACAATAAGGGAATGCTGTCGATCGCCCAGCTGCCCGGCGCCAAGGTCAACCACCGGTACCGGATTTACGAAAAGGCGCTGTAGCGCTGGCTAGTCGAGTTCGACCCAGGTCGGCGTATGGTCGCTGGCTTTTTCCTCGCCGCGCGCCCAGCGGTCGACGCCCGCGCCCAGCAACCGGTCGGCGGCTTCGGGCGAGCACAGCAGATGATCGATGCGGAAGCCGGCGTCGCGCTGCCAGCAGCCGGCGGTGTAATCCCAGAAGGTGTAGAGCTTGGGATCGTCGGGGTGGAAGGCGCGCAGCGCGTCGGTCCAGCCCTGCGCGACGATCCGGCGCCAGGCGGCTCGGGTTTCGGGCTGGAGCAAGGCATCGTGGCGGGTGGCCTGGGCCGAAAAAACGTCGCGGTCCTCGGGCACGACGTTCCAGTCGCCCGCGAGCACCACCGGCTGCTCGAGCGCAAGCAATTCCGACGCATGGGCGGCGAGCCGCTCCATCCAGCGCAATTTATACTCGAACTTCTCGGTCCCCACCGGATTGCCGTTGGGCAGATAGAGCGAGGCGACGATCAGTCCGTCGACCTCGGCCTCGATATAGCGGCTGTGGCTGTCGTCGGGGTCTCCGGGGAGGCCGACACGGCGCAGCGCAGGTTCCTTGTGACGGGCGAGGATCGCGA
>JARXKO010000234.1 GCA_030271595.1 Pseudomonadota bacterium
CGCAAATCGTTGACCTTGATCTTGTCGGAAATGAAATTGTTGGCGCGGACCGAGATTTTCTTCTTGCCCATCCACGGCCAGGTCCAGCGCAGGCCGGTAGTCCGGTCGGTGCCCTTGTAATCGCCGAACAGGGTGATCGACACTGCCTGGTTGGGCTGGAGCATGTAAAAGCCCGGGGCGATCAGGATCAGCAGCAACGGCCCGACGATCACCGTCACGATCGGCGCCATCGCGATATGGTCGTTGGCGAGGTTGAAGATGCCATATATCTGAAGCGCGATGGCGAACAGGAACAGGATCAGCAACGCATAGCCGTTGAACGATAACGCCGGCCGCTCTGTGGTCGCGTTGAGCCCAATCATATGGTCCTTGGTCACGGACAGTCTCCCTTTAATCTGATATCATCATTATATGCATGATGATTGGCGGTCAACTGGAATCGTCCGCAGCCCCGCGCTAGGAGCCGGGGATGGGCTGGACGATCATGATCCACGGCGGGTGCGGCGCGATGCGTCCCGAAACGGTTTCGGCCGGACAGGAAGAGGCCGCCCGCGCGGGGCTTGAGGCGGCGCTCGACGCCGGCACCGCGTTGCTTTCGCGCGACGGCTCGGCGCTCGATGCGGTCGAGGCGGCGGCCCGAGTGCTCGAGGAAGACCCGGCCTTCAATGCCGGGCGCGGCAGCGTTCTCGCCGCCGACGGCGCTGTCGAGCTCGACGCCGCGATCATGGACGGAGCGGACCGCAGCGCCGGCGCGGTCGCCGGCCTGCGCACCACCCGCGCCCCGATCAGCGCGGCGCGCGCGGCGATGGAGCACAGCCCGCACGTCCTGCTGACTTACGCCGAGGCCGACAGATTCGCCCGCGCGCAAGGGCTCGAGCAGGTCGCCAACAGCTGGTTCGTAACGCCCGAGCGAAAGGCCCAGCTCGACCGCATCATGGCCGCCGGCGGCAAGTTCGATTCGGCCATCAAATATGGGACCATCGGCGCGGTCGCGGTCGATTCCGGCGGCCATGTCGCCGCCGCCACCTCAACCGGCGGGCTGACCGCCAAGCGCTGGGGCCGGGTCGGCGATTCGCCGCTGATCGGCGCCGGCACCTACGCCGACGACCGCTCGTGCGCAGTCAGCGCCACCGGGCTCGGCGAAGCCTTCATCCGCGCTGTCGCCGCCCACCAGCTGGCGATGCGCATGATGCTCGGCGGGGAGGAGTTGGGCGAAGCGCTCGACGCCGTCCTCGCCGATGTCGGATCGCTCGGCGGCAGCGGCGGCCTCATCGCGGTCGCTCCCGGCGGCGAAGCCCGCTGGGGCTTCACCACCCCGGGCATGTACCGCGGACTTGCCTGCTCATCGGGCGAACGGCGGGTGTCGATCTATGGCGAAGCCGACGATCGATAGGGCAGGCCGGACCGCAGCCACTCGATTTCGTGGTCGATCGCCGCTCGCTCGCGCTCGACGAAGTCGGCGACCGCGCCGCGAAACCTGTCATCGGGAATGAAATGCGCCGAGCGGGTAATGACCGGTTCGTAGCCGCGTGCAATTTTATGCTCGCCCTGGGCCCCCGCCTCGACCGCGCGCAGGCCATGGCTGATCGCCCACTCGATCGCCTGATAATAACAGAGTTCGAAATGGAGGCAGGGCACATCTTCGGTCGCGCCCCAATAGCGGCCGTAGAGCGTGTCCGGTCCAATGACGTTGAGCGCGCCGGCGATCGGCACTCCGTCGCGGCGGGCGAGGAACAGGAGCAGCTTGTCGCCCATGCGTTCGGCGATCAAATCGAAGAAGCGGCGGGTGAGATAGGGCTGGCCCCATTTGCGCGCGCCAGTGTCCTGATAGAACGCCCACATCGCCGCCCATTCGGCCGGACCGATGTCGGCGCCGCGCAGGATGTCGAGCTCAATCCCGCCTAACGCCGCGGCCCGTTCCTTGCGGATCGCCTTGCGCTTGCGGCTCGCCAATCGGCCGAGGAAATCGTCGAACGAGGAATATCCGCGATTGGCCCAATGATATTGGATGCCGTTGCGGATCAGCCAGCCGCGCCGCTGACACTCGGCCGCGCCGGCCTCGTCGATGAAGGTGATGTGGGCCGATGACAGCTGGTTCTGGACCGTGACCGACTCGATCGCGCCGAGCAGCCGTTGCGGCCGCGGCCCGAACAGGCGCGGCCCAGGAACCGGGGTGAACGGCACCGCCACCTGAAGCTTCGGATAATAGCGCCCTCCGGCATTGTGCCACGCCTCGGCCCAGCCGTGGTCGAACACATATTCGCCCTGGCTGTGGCTCTTGAGATAGGCGGGCGCGGCGGCGATTGCCCGGCCGTCCTGCTCGATCAGGATTGGCGCTGGCGACCAACCGGTACCGGGGCCGACGCTACCCGATTCCTCGAGCGAGGAAAGGAACGCCCAGCTCAGGAACGGGTCGTCCCCAGCGAGCGCATCCCACTGTCCGCGGCCGATCGCGGCGATGCCGGGGGCAATTTTCGCAAGCAAGTCGGATTCGCGGTCGGCCATCACCCCTTTATGGGTTGGCCGGGGCGGCTGGACTAGGGCCGAACGGCGACGATCGCATCGACTTCGACCGCAACACCAAGCGGCA
>JARXKO010000235.1 GCA_030271595.1 Pseudomonadota bacterium
GTTCCAGTCGATCCGGCCAGTGCCGCTGATCGTCCCGTTGACCAAAGCGATGACGCCTTGGGTCAGGCGCGTGAGGTCGTCGGGCTGGAGTCCGGAACCGAAACGCAGTCCTGGAACAGTGAGGTTGGCGTGGCCGAGCCCGCTCGCCAGCCGGTGTTCAAGATCGATGTCCGTCACTGTCACACCCGAACTTGGCTGGCGCAGCGAGCCGGTGGCGCGCACGGCGTCGCCGGCGATGGTCAGATGGAGGTCGTCGCTGCGCAGCGGGTAGAAGCGCGGGTCGGGGAAGCGGTCGGACACCAGCGCGCGCGAATCGACGGTCAGTGCGCCGTGGTAGAGCCGCCATTTGCCCGCCGCATCGCTGAGCAGCAGCGGGACGTTGCCGATCACACCCTTGCCGCCGCTAAAGGCGCCGTTGATCCCGGCAGAGGCGAAATTGCCGTTCAGCCGGGCCGCGTCGAACAGGATCGGCGCCTTGGATTTGCCGAGCCGCGCCCGCAGGTTGTCGAGCGCGAACTCCTGGCCGATGAAGCGCCCGGCGGAGGCATCGAGGTGGAACGGCGATTTGCCCAACCGGCCGTCGAGCGCGGTGGCGCCGATGCGCGCGCCGGTGATCAGCGGCCCGCGCCCGTTCTTGGCGACCATCGCCGCGCCGATCGGGCAGACAGGAAGCCGAGTGCGATCGAGCGCGACCGCGCCAAACTGGGCATAATCGAAACTGACCACGGCGCACGAGGTGCCGAAGGCGAACGCTCCTCCGCGCCCGATGCGCCCGTCGATCGGCAGCCGCAATGCCTGCACCCGGCCGTTGGGGAACGGCCCATCGAGCTGGGCGATCGTGCTGACCCGGGTCGACCCGTCGGCGGCACCCGCGAAGCGGATCGGCGCCAGGGTCAGGCGCGAACCGCCCGCCGTATAGGGCGCGAAATTCGCGACCCCGCTCATCGGAGCGCCGGGGCGAGGCTGGGACAGCGCCACCCGCCCCTGCGGCAGACCGCCGCCGGCGAGGTCGATGGTGCCGTCGACCCTCAGGCGGCCCTCGGGCCAGTAATATGTGACTCCAGTGCCGCCGGCGATATGGGCCCGGGCGCCGCCGGGACCGGCGATTTGCGCATCGTTGATCCGCGCCCCGCCGCCGCCGGGGAAATTGACCACCCGGATTGCGCCGGCGATGGCGAAATTGTCCGCGGTGCGCTTGATCGCCCCGGCGATGGTGCTTGCAATCGGCCCGATCGGGGTCTTGGCAGCGGCCGCGAGCGGCCCCGACACGCTCGCCAGCATCGACTGGTCGAGCATGGCGTGATCGGCGTTGAACCGTCCAACCAGGGCCAGTCGGCCGCTGGCGACCCCAAGACCATAATCGGCATCGAGCCGGGTGCGGTTGGCGGTGATGGTCGCCAGCCGCGAGCGCTGGGCGGCGAGCTTCACCCGGCCGCGAACGTCGTTGAGGGGACCCTTGAACGTCACATCCCCGACCGCCGAAGCGAGGCCGTTGGCGCCCGCGACGAACGTCGCCATCGTCATCCGCCCCGACCCGTCGATGCGGGTGAAGCTTTCGTTGAAGCTGGTCCTGGCCTCGAACCGCGGCTGATTGACGCTCAAATGGCTGGTCGGGCAATTGAAACTGGCCAGTGTTACCGGCCCCACGAAATTGGGCCGCCGGGCCTCGACCTCGACCGCGAGGTTGGCGCGCAACTGGTCGGCGACGCAGCGCCCGGGGGCGAGGCGTGGGCTGACCAGTGAAGCGCGGCCCTTGAACCCGCCGCTCAGCTGGCCCGCTCCCTCGAGCGCGATCCCGACTGGCCCGAACGGAGTTTTGAGGGCAATTGTCGAATCGGCGATATCGACCGCGAAATTGGGCAGGGTGAAGGGCTTGTTACTCGGCGGCCCGAGTAGCTTGTCGATCTGGCCCCAATGGACCTTGCCATGGATGAGCTCGCCGCGCAGTCGCACGCCGCGGGCGACGACGCGATACACTTCGAAGCTCCCGCGCCACGTCAGCCGGGTCTGGATTTCGGCGTGGCGGGCAGTGAGGTCGGGGTGCCGGGGATCGCCGAGCACGAGGTTGCTGACCTGTTGCGTGCGGAAGCCGACACGGTCGAGCGTGTAGCTGGCCTGGACCCCGCGCCGGTCGAGCTCGTTCTTGACGAAGTGCGTCGCCAGCGGCCGCCGTTCGATCCAGACGACGGCGATAATCGCGAGCAAAGCAACGACCACGGCGAGCGCGATCAGGCTTGCGATCCGCGCCCAGGTCGAGCGGCGCACGACGATCCTTTCACCGGCCGCAGCCGGCGCAATTCGCCCCTCCTCACTCCGTCTCGATACCATCGAAGTTTTCAAACCCTCGCCAAGCGCGACCGTTCCAGCGACGGCACGACCCTTCACACGGCAAGGCTTCTATGGTCTAGTGCGCGGGCTCGGTATCAGTCGCGAAAGGGGCGGCGTGGACGGGCATGGTCAAGCCGCAGCGGGGGCGATGGGATCGGGCGGTCACCGCGCGCGCCTGCGCCAGCGCCTGCTCGAGGCCGGGCCCGAGGGTTTTCACGATTATGAGCTGGTCGAATATCTCCTCGCGCTGACCATTCCGCG
>JARXKO010000236.1 GCA_030271595.1 Pseudomonadota bacterium
GCGACAGCGATAGCGAACAGGAATTCGGGCGGGACGAGCGGCAGCAAGGCCAAACCTGCGTCCAAGCCCAAGCCCATCCCCAAGTGCAAGGCGAAACCCAAGCGGAAGCGGTGGCTGGCGCTGGCCGGGGGGGACAAGCCCCAGCTGCGCCAGACCACTGCGCGCAGCTGGAGCAAGGCCAAGGCCAAGGAATTCCTCAGCGTCCTGGCCGAGACCTGCAACGTCAGCGAGGCGTGCCGGCAGAGCGGCATTGCGGTGAGCGCCGCCTATCGCCGGCGCAAAAGCGACGCGGGGTTTCGCGCATCGTGGCTCGAGACGATCGCGGCGGCGTACCAACGGCTCGAGCTGGTGCTGCTCGACCGCGCCTTCAACGGCACCGAGAAACTGATCAAGCGCAGGGACGGGAGCGAGGAAGTGATGATGGAATATTCCAACTCGCTCGGCCTGGCGCTGCTCAAGCTGCACCACGACAGCGCGGTCGAGGCCGACACCGCTTTCGAACCCGACGATATCGACGAATTGCGCGCCCGGCTGATCAACAAGCTGGAGCGGATGCGCAAACGCGACGGGGGCGACGAGCCGGGGGTCGAAACCAAGGCCGACGAGGCGTGGCGGGCGGCGGCCTTCCGCAAATTGAGCGCAAGCGCAGCGGCAATGGGGAGCGACTGATGGATCGTTCGACCGGCCGCCTGCAGATGCGGCGGTTATTGAGCGCCAGCCCGGCGGATCAACGGCGGGTGATCGCGGCGATGACCCCGCTCGACATGCTGATGCTCGATGCCGATTTCGAAAGCTGGGCGCACGACAGCCAATTGGCGCCGCCCGGAGAAGGGTGGCGGTGCTGGCTGATGATGGCCGGGCGTGGCTTCGGCAAGACCCGGGCCGGGGCCGAGTGGGTCAATGCGCTGGCGAACGCCAAGCCGAAGTCGCGGATCGCGCTGGTCGGCGCGTCGCTGGCCGAAGCGCGCAGCGTGATGGTCGAGGGCGTCAGCGGCGTGCTGAGCGTTGCCAGGCGGCGCCGGCGCCAAGTCAAATGGGAGCCGAGCCTGGGGCGATTGACCTGGCCCAACGGCAGCGAGGCGCAATTGTTTTCGGGCGACCAGGCCGATGGCCTGCGCGGGCCGGAACATCAATTCGCGTGGTGCGCTTCAGGCGCTCGATTCGCTGGTTGCGCCAGCAATCGAGATCGTGCCGCAAAATGCCCCGCCAGTCGCGCCGGCGAGCGGCAATTGCTTCGTCGTCGGATCGGCGCCGACCGGTGCCTGGGCAGGGAAGGCGGGGCAGCTGGCGTCGTGGGCCGCGGGCGGCTGGCGCTTCCAGAGCCCGGTCGAAGGCCTCGCTGTGTTCGTCAAGAGCACCGGTTTGCGCGCTGAATATCGCTCGGGCGCGTGGGAGTTCGGGGTCGTCAGGACCGGCTCGGTGATCATCGGCGGGGTCGAAGTCGTCTCTACCCGAAGCGCCGCAATTCCATCGCCCACCGGGGGAGCAACGATCGACAGCGCGGCGCGCGGTACGATCGACCAGATTCTTGCCGCCCTTCGCCACCACGGGCTGATCGACAGTTAGAGCGTATCGGCCGCGACGCATTCTCCCGCTTCGCGGCGCAGCCTGACGCTGAAATTCCCGAATCGCCGCCGAACCCTCCTCGGCAAGGCCGGCAAACTGCGGCATTTCGGCAACAGCGAACCCTCACTCTCGCACTTGCACAGTCACCGGCGCTCTCATAATGTGCTTCAGCGGTTCAAACTTCAGAACGCATTCGAAAGGGGATAATTATGCGCAAGCTGGCCATTGCGGTGGCGCTCGCATCGACAGCCATGGCAACCCCGGCTGTCGCTCGGGACAAATCGTTTTATGCCGGTGTTGAAGGCGGCGTCATGTGGGTCGAGGACATGGATCTCGACTACAAGGACTCGTTTCTCACCCTCAATAACGGCCTGTCGGTCACCCATAAGACGGGTTACGACGTCGACCTTGTTGCCGGTTACGACTTCGGGGTCATTCGCCTCGAAGGCGAACTCGGCTATCGCCGTGCAGGCGTCAACCAGGTCATTTCGAACGCCCTCCTTTCGGGTGGCTTTGCTTTCGATAACTTCGACTCCTCGGGTCACGGAAGCGCGACCTCGGGCATGATCAACGCGTTGCTTGATTATGGCAACGAAGACGGTCTGAGCGGATATGCTGGGGTCGGTGTCGGTCTGGCCGACGTCAAATACAGCATCTTCACTCCGATGCCCAACGGCGATCTTGACATTTCGGACAGCTACAGCGGTCTTGCATGGCAAGGTATTCTTGGCCTGCGCTATGCCGTCAGCCAGAACTTCGACGTCGGAATGAAGTATCGCTACTTCAACGTCCCCAACGTGAAGCTCAACGGCACCTTTGGCACCGATCCCGCCGACGTGAAGGGCCGGTGGCGCTCGCACAGCCTGATGCTGAGCCTGATCTACAACTTCTGGGCTCCGCCGCCTCCGCCTCCGCCTCCGCCGCCGCCCCCGCCGCCTCCGCCGCCTCCGGCGACGCAGACGTGCCCGGACGGTTCGGTGATCCTGGCGACGGACACCTGTCCGGC
>JARXKO010000237.1 GCA_030271595.1 Pseudomonadota bacterium
ATGTTCAGTCACATGATGGTCGGAAGCAATGATATCGAACGGTCGCGCAAATTCTATGACGCAACCTTCGCTGCGATGGGCGGGCGGCCGGGCAAGCTCGATTCCAAGGGCCGCCTCGCTTATTCGAAGGACGGGGCGACCTTCCTCGTCACCCCGCCGATCAACAGCCAGCCGGCGACCCATGGCAATGGCGCCACCATCGGCTTTTTGATGAACCCCGACCAGGTCCATGCCTGGCATGAGGCGGGCGTCGCCAATGGCGGTTCCGCGATCGAGGATCCGCCCGGCGTCCGCAAGGGCGAAACCCGCGATCTCTATCTTGCCTATTTGCGCGACCCCGATGGCAATAAACTATGCGCGCTCCACCCGATGCCCGCCGAATAGTGAGCTTCGAAACGGTCAGCGAAGCGCGCAGCCACGGCGGCACGCAAGGGGTCTATCGCCACGCCAGCCAATCGACCGGCACGGCGATGACGTTGTCCGTTTTCGTTCCGGACCGCGCCGGGCCGATGCCGGTCCTGTGGTATTTGTCTGGCCTTACCTGCACTCACGCCAACGTCACCGAAAAGGGCGAGTATCGCGCCGCCTGCGCCGAGCTCGGGATCATCTTCGTCGCGCCCGACACGTCGCCGCGCGGCGCGAATGTCGCTGACGGCGATGGCTGGGACATCGGCCAGGGCGCGGGCTTTTACGTCGACGCGACCGAGCCGCCATGGTCGGCCCAGTACCGCATGTGGTCGTATGTCAGCGAGGAACTGCCCGCGCTGGTCGCGGCCAATTTCGCGGCGGACATGGGGCGCCAGGGGATCACCGGCCATTCGATGGGCGGGCACGGCGCACTGACCGTCGCGCTCAGCCATCCGGGCCGCTTCAGGTCGGTCAGCGCGTTCGCCCCGATCGTCGCGCCGGGGGACGTGCCATGGGGACAGAAAGCGCTTGGCGCCTATCTCGGCCCTGACCGCCAAGCGTGGCGCGCGCATGACGCCGTGGCGCTGATCGAGGATGGGGCGCGGCTGCCCGAACTGCTGGTCGATATCGGCACCGCCGACCCGTATCTCGATACGGAATTGAGGCCGGAATTGCTCGAAGCCGCGTGCGCCAATGCGGGTATCGCGCTGACCCTCAACCGCCGCGCCGGTTACGACCACAGTTATTATTTCATCTCCACCTTCATGGCTGATCATGTCCGCTGGCATTCCGATCGGCTCGCCTGACTGGGTCCACCAGGCGCTGGGCGTCGGCACCGCGCTGGCGTGCGGGCTGCTGATCGGGGTCGAGCGCGGGTGGAAGCTCAAGGACGCCAAGCCGGGACAGCGGGTCGCGGGCGTTCGCACCTTCACTTTGCTCGGGCTTGGCAGCGGCATCGCCGGGCTGCTTGGAACGCTCGGCCACCCGGTCGTCAGCGCCGCGATCGCCATCGGCGCGGTTGCGATCATGGTCACCGCTTATGCCCGCGAATTGAAGCAGCAGCATGATTCGACCAGTGCCGTCGCGGCGCTCGTCACCATTGCCATCGGGTTTCTCGCCGGTGCCGGAAGCGCGGGCCTGGCGATCGCCTGCGCGGCGGTCGCTGTGGCGTTGCTCGCGCTGAAGTCCGAGCTTCACGGCTTCGTCGATCGCCTCAAGGCCGAGGACGTCAAAGCGCTCGCCCGTTATCTGGTCATCGCCGGCGGAGTCCTGCCGTTCCTGCCCAACCGTTACATGGGGCCGCTCAACGCCTGGAACCCGCAAAGATTGTGGCTGGTGGTGGTGCTCGTCACCGGTTTTTCGTTTCTCGGCTATGTCGCCAATCGCTTGTTCGGGGAGCGCCACGGGACCATCGCCACGGCGCTGATCGGCGGTGCCTACAGCTCGACCGCGGTGACCCAGTCGCTCGCCCAACGGCTTGGCTCGTCGAAGAGCGGCGGGGCCGAACCGGCCGGGATCGCGCTTGCCACGGCGGTCATGTATTTGCGCGTCACCCTGGTCGTCGCGATCCTGTCGACCCGGGTGCTGCCAGTGTTCGCGGCGCTGATGGCGGGGCCGTTCGTGGTCGGCGCTGTCGCTGGCTGGATCCTCTACCGCAGAGCGCCGAGCCATCAAGGTCCGGAAGCGCCGGGCAATCCGATCGCGATCGTGCCGGCGCTTGGCTTCCTGGTGTTCGTCGCAGTGGCCGCGGTCGCCGCGCGCTGGGCCTCGGGCCGCTTCGGCGAGCAGGGTATCGCCGGGCTGCTGCTGATCACCGGGACGATGGATGTCGACACCGCGATCATCACGCTTGGCGGTCTCAGCGCCCAATCGATCAACGCCCATCTCGCCGGCCTCGCGCTCGCCGGGACGGTGCTCGCCAACATGACGGTCAAGCTCGGCATCACGCTGGCTTATGCCCGCCGTAAGGGCGTCAGCGCGGCGCTTGCGCTCGGCGCCAGCATGGTCGCGCTGGTCATCAGCATCGCGGTCGGCTGGCTGCTGTTGTGACGGCCATCGTCGCCAGGCTTCACACCATGCACTCGGCACCGCCAGGCTTGGTGACCCCTACGGGAATCGAACCCGTG
>JARXKO010000021.1 GCA_030271595.1 Pseudomonadota bacterium
AACCGCGAACTCGAGGGTGATATTCCCACCGACGCCTTCGCCCATGAAGCGCGCTGGAACGACCGCCTGTCGCGGATCGAGATGCATCTGGTTGCGCTCAGCGACGTCACCTTCACAGTCGATGGCCAGCGCTTCGCCTTCGCCAAAGGATCGTCGATCCACACCGAGAACAGCCACAAATACGGCCCGCGCGGGAGCTGGCTGCTGCTCCTTGCCGGAGGCTGGACCCCGCTTGCCCAATGGTCCGCGCCTCACGACGATTTCGTGCTCATCCTGGCCGAAGCCCAGCCCGAGCGCTTCGCCCCCTGATTGCGGGCCGGGCACGGCGCGGCTAAGCGGCAGTCATGCTCATCGCCCTCGTCGACATCCTCAACCTCCTGCTCGACATCCTGTGGTGGGTGATCATCGGCCAGGTGATCATCAGCTGGCTGCTCGCCTTCCACGTCCTCAATCCGACCTCGGGCGGGGTCCGCGCGTTCCTGATCGCGCTCGACCGGCTGACCCAGCCGCTCTACCGCCCGATCCGCGCCATGCTGCCCGATTTCGGCGGCATCGACTTTTCGCCGATGGTCGTCCTGATCCTCATCGCGGTGGTCAAGAAGCTGCTCGCCGGCGTCGTCACCCAATATTATCTCGGCGGATGAGCGCCAAGCTCATCGACGGCAAGGCGGCCGCGGCCCAGCTGCGCTCCGCAATCGCGGACGAAGTCACCAAGTTCCGCGCTGCAACCGGACGCGCGCCGGGTCTTGCGGTGGTGCTGGTCGGCGAGGATCCGGCAAGCGCGGTCTATGTCCGGTCAAAGGGCAAGGCGACCATCGAAGCGGGGATGGAGAGTTTCGAGTACAAGCTCTCCGCCGATACCCCCGAAGCCGAACTGCTGGACTTGCTCGATCGCCTCAACGCCGATCCAGCGGCCGACGGAATCCTCGTCCAGCTGCCGCTGCCGGCGCACATCAACGCCAATAAGGTGATTACCCGGATCGATCCCGACAAGGACGTCGACGGGTTCAACCCGGTCAATGCCGGGCGCCTTGCGATCGGGCTTCACGGCTTCGTTCCGTGCACGCCTTTGGGATGCCTCAAGCTGCTCCGCGCCGAGCTTGGCGACCTTTCCGGCAAATCGGCGGTCGTCATCGGCCGCTCGAACATCGTCGGCAAGCCGATGGCGCTGCTCCTGCTCGGCGACAGCTGCACCGTCACCATCGCCCACAGCCGAACCCGCGATTTGCCCGCCGTGGTGCGCCAGGCCGACATCGTCGTCGCCGCGGTCGGGCGCGCGGAAATGGTCAAGGGCGACTGGCTCAAGCCCGGCGCCTGCGTGATCGACGTCGGCATCAACCGCCTCGATCCGGCCGAGCCCGGCGGCAAGGGCAGGCTGGTGGGCGACGTCGACTTCGCATCCGCGAGCCAGGTCGCTGGCGCAATCACTCCGGTTCCGGGCGGGGTCGGACCGATGACCATCGCCTGCCTCATTCGCAACACCTTCGTTTCGGCTGCGCGCCGCGCGGCCTTCCGCTATGGGAAAGACCTATGATCACAACATTGCTTCTCGCCGCCGCCGCTCATGCCCCGAGCGTGATCGATTCCGAGCGTGCCTTCGCCCGCGATGCCCAGCGCATCGGCATGTGGAGCGCCTTTCGCAAATATGCCGCGCCGGACGCGGTGATGTTCACGCCGCAGGCGGTGTGGGCGAGCAACTTTCTCAAGGACCGCAAGGATCCGCCGCGCTCGCTCGACTGGTGGCCGACCCAGGCATTCGTTTCGTGCGACGGGCGCACCGCGGTCGATTCCGGGGCAGCAGTCGACGGCGACGGCAAGCCCTACAGCTTTTTCACCACCGTGTGGCAGCGCAGCGGCGGCAAGTGGCGCTGGGTCTATGACGGTGGCATGTCGGCCGCGGGCAAGCCCTTCCCCGTCCGCTCGCAAGCGCCGGTCGTTCAGCGCGCGTCGTGCCGCGCCAAAGCCCCGGGGGCGCCGGTCATTCCGCCTCTGCCGCTGACCGACAAGCAGGCGCGCAAGACCCCAGAGGACAGCGGCCGCGGCGAATCCGCCGACAAGTCCTTGGGCTGGGACTGGAAGGTCGAAAAGGACGGCAGCCGCCATTTCCGGGTCTTCCTGTGGACGGGATCGCGCTACGCCCAGGCGGTGTACCAGCTCATTCCGGCCAAATGATCGAATTCTTCAGCTCGGCGTTCGTCACCTTCCTGGTGATCATCGATCCGCCGGGCGCGGCGCCGATCTTTTCGATCCTGACCCAGGGCGCGAACCCCGCCCAGCGCCGCTCGATGGCGATCCGCTCGGCACTGGTGGCATGGATCATCCTGATGATCTTCGGGCTGCTTGGCCGGCCGTTGCTCGACACGCTTGGGATCAGCCTTGCAAGCTTCCGCATCGCGGGCGGAATCCTGCTGTTCTACATCGCCTTTGAAATGGTGTTCGAACAGCGCAAGGACCGCAAGGAATCGCGCGCCCACGAAATGGAGAGCGGAACCCCCGAGGTCGAGGACATCAGCGTCTTCCCGATGGGCATGCCGATGATCGCCGGTCCGGGCGCAATCGCCAGCGTTATGCTGTGGATTTCACGCGCCGACGATACGCTGCACATCGTCCTGGTCCTCGGGGCGATGTCTCTGGTGGTGCTGCTGACCCTTGGGGCGATGCTGATCGCGGGGCCGCTGATGCGGTTCATCGGAGCCAAGATCGAAGCCGCGATCACCCGCATCCTCGCGGTCATTCTGTCGGCGCTTGCGGCGCAGTTCGTGATCGACGGATTGAAGGACAGTTTCCCCGGCGCGCTGGGTTAGCAGTCGCAGCTACCCCGTCACCCGCCACATGCGGAACGGCGAATCCTTGCCCAGATCGATCGGAGTCAGCCAGGCCGGCACCTGGCCGTGCGCGAGCTGCTGATAAAATCCTTTGGGCGCTTCGGCGCGGAAGATGGTGGTGGTCGAGCTGTTGGGACAAACCAGCAGATAATTCGAATGATATTTGGCGATCAGCGCATGGGCCCGCTCGGCGCTGCCGCGGAACGCGTTCATGACGTCGGCGATCTGCTCGCCATTGCGATGATAGGGACCGCCGATCGAATTATGATGCGTGACGGTGATCAGCCGGGGCCCGAAATCGATGAACGTGAAGACCACGCCTTTGGGCTGAGCGGCGACCGGGCCATAGGCCCACATGCTGTTGCACAGATAATTGGCGCGAGAGATCGCGCGGCTGTCGGCGGTGACCGGGTCGTCGGGGACGTAGCGAAGGACCAGCGGCAGGACCGCTCCGCCGCCGATCAGCACCAGCATCAAGGTCCCGGCAACACGGATCAGCGACTTGTCGCTGGTCCAGGCCTTGGGGACGAGGAACCACAGGATCGCCGCGGCGCCGCCGGTGGCGAGCATTTGCGCGGCCGGCCCGGTGCGCGTCTGCCACAGCAGCAACAGCGCGGCGACGATGCCCGGCAATGCCGTCCCGATGATCCGCCGCAGGAGCTCGCGGTCGGCGCGCTTCCACCACGCCAGCAGGCCCCAGCCGATGGTCCCGGTGATCGGCAGCGCCACCACCAGCGAGGCGATCCGCCAGCCGTGGCGATAGACCGGCCGCGCCTCGCGCACATGGCTCAGCCACAATTTATCGACCTCGGGCGAAACCCCTTCGAGCCGCTGCAGGCAATGCGGCCACATCAGGCCATGGAAGGCGGCGATGATCGCACCCGCCGCGGCGGCCAGCATAAGCCGCTGCTTCCACCCGCCCGGCGACAGCAGCGCCAGGCCGAACAGCAAGGCGCCGCCGAGCAAGGCGTCGGACAGCCACACCGGCGACAAGGCGTCGCACACCGCGCCCCAGTTGTCGTTCGAAGCGAAGACGAGAAAGGCGATCGCAGTGCCGCCGCCGAGCGTGACCGCATAAGCGCGAAGCCGCTCGCGCTCGTCCGCGTCGATCACCCAGCTCACCACCGTCACCGCAGCGGCGACGGCGAAATAGATGATCATCTCAAGCCCGATCGCAAGCGACAAGGCAGTGCCGATTCCGAGCCATAGCCCGCCGCGCGCCTTCTTCGGGTCGGCGATGGCGGCGACGGACAAGGCCAGCAGGGCCAGCTGCCAGCCGTGATGGTCGATCCGGGTCGGCATGAACATGCCATTGGTCGATCCGGCGAAGAACAGGCCGAGAAAGGCCAGCGGATAGGCCCGGCGGTCGACCAGCCGGCGGACGATCAGCGCCAGCGAGCCCATCATCACCAACAACGGCAACAGCGGCGCGATCGCCACCGCCCAGCGCTCGGCGCCGGCTCCGCCAAGGAACGGGCGAAGCAGCAGGATCAGCCCGGCAAGCGGTAGATCGACCAGTCGCGACCAATGGATGTTGGCGCCGAACGGAGCATTGAGATGATATTGGCGAAGGTCGTACCAGCCCTGGCCGTGAAGCAAGGCGCGGACCTGCATCATCCGCATATTGTCGTCGGTGTCGGCGAGGTTGAAGACGTGGATGTCGGTCCACTTGGTGATCAGGAACGAGGCGCAGAAGCCGACCCAGACAAGCACCACCACCCACTTCCAGTGGCGATCGACGAGCTCCAAAATGAGCTCCTGCCATTCCTCTTCCTTGCGCCAGCGCATTTTTCGCGCTGTAGCCGCTTAACCGGAAACGGCAACCAGCGCGAAAGGCCAGGCGATCTCACCGATGCTCGAGCGATTGCCCCTCAAGCCCCGCCATCGCGCCGTCGCGGCCCAGGTCATCCGCTTCGGCCTCGTCGGCGGCTTCGTCACCGCGCTTTACGCTATCGTCTATTCGCCGCTCGCCAAATATGGCCTGACCAGCCCGCAGGTCGCCAATTTCCTCGGCTATCTGACGGCGATGATCACCGGCTATGTCCTCCACAGCCGATGGAGCTTCCGCGATCATGGCAAGCGCGACAACCCGGCCCGGACGACGTCGCGATTCCTGATCGTCTCGCTGATCAGCTACGGCCTCAACGCCGGGTTCGTGTTCCTGCTCACCGACAGCCGAATGGCCGGGGGCCCTTGGTGGTGGCCGCTGCTGCCGATCCTGTTCGTAACCCCGGCGGTGACCTTCGTCCTCAACCGGCAGTGGGTGTTCAGATAATGAGGGTTTCCCGCTGATGGAACGGGTGGTCTACGAGCAAATGGCGGAGCTCGACCAGCGCCACTGGTGGTACCGGGCGCGGCGCGAAGTGCTTGCCGCACTGATCCGGCGCACGGTCAAGCCTCCGGCCGCGGCGGCGATCCTCGAGATCGGCTGCGGCACCGGCCACAACCTGGCGATGCTCGGCCAGTTCGGAACGGTCGATGCGCTTGAACTCGACGATCAGGCGCGGACGATCGCCGCGGAGCGGCTCGGCAAGCCGGTGATGCAGTCGCCGCTCCCCGCCCTCAAGGGAGTCAAGGCGGGCCATTACGACATGATCGGCGCGTTCGACGTGATCGAGCATATCGTCGACGATGCCGCGGCCGTGGAGTCGATCGCCAGGTGCCTCAAGCCGGGCGGGAAGCTGGTCATGACCGTTCCCGCGCACCAGTGGATGTGGTCGGCGCACGACGTCGTCAATCATCATCACCGCCGCTATTCGAAAGCGGGCTTGCGCCGGCTCATCGCCGGCTCGCCGCTGAAGCTCGAGGCGATCGGCTATTTCAACAGCCTGCTGTTCCCGCTCGCCATCGCCGAGCGCTTTGCCTCCAGGGCCCGGGGCAAGGATGAAGCCGACCTCAAACTGCCCGCCAAGCCGCTCAACGCCGCGCTCGAACAAGCCTTCGCGCTGGAGCGCTATGCGATCGGGCGCTGGCCCTTGCCGCCGGGCTTGTCCTTGTTCGCGGTGGCCTCGGCGACATAGCCGAGCCGGGTCCGGCCGGTGCCCGCCGTTCGCCCGGCGATGTCCTGAACGATATACAGCGGGCGCCCCTTCGCTTCATTGTAGAGTCGCCCGATATATTCGCCCATCAAGGCAAGTGCGAACATCTGGATCGCCCCGAGCACGACCACCACCAGCATCAGCGAGGTCCAGCCCTGGATGCTTCGCCCGGCGAGCCAGACATAGAGGATGTAGAGCACGATCACGACCGAGCCCGCGGACAGGGCCAGCCCGGCGTGGCTCGCGAGCTTGAGCGGCGCGGAGGAGAATCCGGTCAGCGCGTCGAGGGCGAAACGGACCATCTTGCCCAAGGGATATTTGGTTTCCCCGGCGAAGCGCTCCTTGCGGTCGTAGCTGAAGGGGATTTGCCGGAAGCCGATCCAGGCGACCATTCCGCGAATGAATCGCGCCTGTTCGGGCATCGCCAGCAGGGCATTGAGAGCGCGCCTGCTCATCAATCGGAAATCGCCGGCGTCGAGCGGGATGTCGACCTCGGTCGCCCGCGACAGCATCCGGTAGAAGCCGTGGGCGGTGGCGCGCTTGAACGCGGTCTCGCCCTCGCGGCTGCGGCGAACCCCATAGACGACGTCGGCGCCCTCGGCCGCCATCGCCGCGAGCATCGGGGCGAGCAGCTCTGGCGGGTCCTGGAGGTCGGCGTCGATGATCAGCACCTTGTCGCCGCCGCAGATGTCGAGCCCGGCGGTCAGCGCCAGCTGGTGGCCGTGATTGCGCGACAGATTGACTGCGACCAGGTTGGGATCCGCCTCCGCCAGCCGCTGCATGACCGGCCAGCTGCCGTCGCTCGAGCCGTCATTGACCAGAACCAGCTCAAAATCCTCGCCCACCGCGATTCGCGCTGCGCCGCCGAGCCGCTGATGAAGCTCGGCCAGGCAGGCTTCCTCGTTGAAGCAGGGAACGACGATCGAAAGCGCGGTCATTGGTGAAGCCGATAGAGGATTGACCCCGGCTGGCGCCAGACCGGTTCGAGCCCGGCGGTCAGGCGGGTGTCGAACGCCGGAACGTCGACCAGCCACAGATAGTCGAATTCGCCGCGGGGGAAATTGGCGAGCGCTTCGTCGATGGTCAGGTGAAGCCGGTCGGGGCAACGGTACGGCCGGACGGTTTCGGAAGGATCGCCGGCAAAATAGCCCGGACTGGTATATTTGAGGCCGAGCAGATTGAGGCCTTCCATGATCCACTGGTCGTTGGAAAAACCCTCGCGGCGGACCACGACCATGGCGCCGATATGGCCATTACGGCTCAGCGCCCACACCCGGCCGCAATTGAGATTGACCATGGTCAGCACACGCGCGCCCGCCGGCAGCTGGTCGAGCGCCTCGAGTTTTACCGACTGGTCGTTGGCGGCCAGCGCCATGCTATAGGCGTTGCCGCCCAGCCGGGCGACGCAGAACAACAGCGCGGCGACCGCGATGGCGCCGCCGAGCCGGGGCGAGATCGGCCCCCGAAAGCGGATCGCGAGCAGCGCGACGGCAAACAGATACGGCACCAGGCGCATGTCGGCATAAGCCGATCCGAACACGATCCGCGGCAGAATGACGAAGCCGGCGGCAAGGACCAGCGCCGAAAAGGCGAGGTTGCGGGAAAAGGTCAACGGACGAAAAACGACCGCCATGAAGAGCGCCGCGACGGCCACCCCGACCGACACCTCGTCCCACGATTCCCAGCGATCGCGCAACGCCATTTCAAGCCACAGCCACTTGCTTTTCCAATTGAACCAGTCGGTGGTCTTGCCGGCCGAGCCTTCGCGCCAGACCAGCATCGTCACCACCGGCAGCGCCAGCACCGAAGCATTGAGCGCGGCCTGAAAACCAGCCCGGAACCAGGGCTCGCCGCGGTCGTGAAGGCGCACCGCCTCGGCCGAAAAACACAGCAGCCCCAGCACCCCCCAGCCATAAGCATGGGTGAAGTAAACGATCACCGAAATCGGCACGAACAGCCATTGGCGGAGGCCGATCCGGCCGAGCCGCGACAGCCTCAGCCACAGTCCGAAGGCGAGGAAGGCGAACGCCATCGACAAGGCGAAATTGACGAACCCGAACAGGAACGGATGACCGTAAGCGAACGGGACCGCGAGATAGGCGGCGGGCGGGATCTTGCCGTGAACTTCGCGCGCGACCCACAGGAATCCGGCCACGGTCAGCGCCGGGATCGCCAGGACGATCAGCTTGACCGCGGGCTCGAGACCGACCAGCGGGGCCAGCGCCATGACCAGCAGGTCGACGCCCAAATTGCCGATCAGCGCCCAGTGAAAGCTGTAATATTGGTCGAGCCAGGGCGAATGATTGAGCTCGACCCGGTAGCGGCCCATGTGACCGAGGAGGTCGACCAGCGGCGGAACCGGCGGGTAGAGCAACGGGACCATGGCGGCGAGGATCGCGATCGCCACCATCCAGCGGGTTTCCCACCACGACCGAGCGCCGTCACCGCCGACCGCGGCCGGGGCCGGCGCGATCCTCTTGCTTGACGTCGGACTGTTGCGTTCGGCCATGGTCTTCCCGCGGCAGGCGCGTCGGCTGCCGAGCGCGCCCTTGCCAGTGCATCGCGCGGCATTCAAGCAAGATACAGCTTTGCGCCGCCATAGTCCGCGCCGACACAAGGAGTAACACGATGTACAAACTGCTTATTGGCGGCGCCGCCGCCGCATTCGTCGCCCTGGCCCCGGCCACTGCCGGCACTGTCCAGCCGCACCCGGACGATCATCAAGCAATGATGAACAAGACCGAGACTCGCGCCGAGGTCCAGGCCCACATCAGCCAGATGTTCGCCAAGCTCGACGCCAATAAGGACGGTTACATCTCGACCGCCGAAATGGACGCGATGCAGGCCAAGCAGGCCGGCCGGATGGAGCAGAAAATGGAGCAGCGCGCTGCCCATTTCGACCCGGCCAAAATGTTCGCCCATCTCGACACCAACAAGGACGGCAAGCTGACCAAAGCCGAGGTCGAAGCGGCCCGAGCCGCGCGCAAAGGCGCAACGAACGGCCACGGCGCCGACCGGCTGTTCGCCCACGCCGACACCAACAAGGACGGAGTGATCACGCTGGCCGAATTGCAGGCGCTGCCCAAGCCTTCTTTCGACAAGGCCAAGATCGAGCAACGCATGGAAGGCCGCGGCCATATGCTTGGCCAGGCCGACCTCAACAAGGACGGCAAGGTGTCGCTGGCCGAGGCCCAGCAGGCCGCGCTGGCCCAGTTCGACCGCGTCGATACCAACCACGACGGCAAGATCACGCCGGAAGAACGCAAGGCGGCGTTCGCGGCGATGCACGCACAGCACAAAGGCTGAGCGCCGATTCATTGCTGCAATAAAAGGGCTCGGCGGCGACGCCGGGCCCTTTGTACCAGCGCTTAGGGCCTGGCGCCGGCGCGTTTCATCGGCGCGCGCTTGGCTGTTGTCCTGGCTTTTGCCTTGGCCGCTGGCCGGGCCGCCTCGTCCAGCTTCCGATACCGGCGCTCGGCCTCGATCATGTAATCGCGGGTGATCGGAAGCGCGGTCCGGTCGCGCACATATTGCGCCTGATAATTGCACATCGACCCGCCTTCGAAAGCGACGATCCCGCCGGCGAGGTAAAAAATCCACATGCGGTAAAAGCGGTCGTCATGGAGCTCGACGATCTTGGCCTTGGCCGCGACCGCGCGGTCGTACCAATGCTGCAGCGTATACGCGTAGTGGAGGCGGAGGATCTCGAGGTCGCTGGTGATCAGCCGCGCCCGCTCGGTCGAGGCCGCAAGCTGCGAGATCGACGGCAAATGATAGCCTGGAAAGATATATTTGTCGGTGAACGGGTCGGGGGTGCTGGCCTTGCCATATTTGCCGATGGTGTGGAGCACCATGACGCCGTCGTCGGCGAGGAGATCGCGGCAGGTCAGGAAGAACTCGTCGAAATGGGCGGCGCCGACATGTTCGAACATGCCGATCGAGACAATCCGGTCGAACTTGCCGGTGAGCGAGCGATAATCGATCAGCTCGAACTTCACCCGGTCGGAAACCCCGGCGTCACGGGCGCGCTGGCGGGCGACCTTCAACTGCTCCTCGCTCAATGTCACTCCAAGGACGTCGACGTCGGCGACCCGATTGAGATAGAGCGCGGTTCCGCCCCAGCCGCAGCCGATGTCGAGCACCGTCTGCTTCGGCTTGAGGTAAAGCTTGGCGGCGATATGCGCCTTCTTGTCCGACTGCGCCTGCTCAAGGCTGTTCGACGGGTCGGTGAAGTAGGCGCAGCTATATTGCAGGTCGCTGTCGAGGAACAAGCGGTAGAGGTCGTTGCCGACGTCATAATGGTGGGCGACGTTGCGGCGCGATGATTTGGCGTCGTTGCGGCGGAACAGCGATGGCCAGCGCCGCTTGCCCTTGTTGAGCGCGCGTCGGCCCGAATCCTGATCTTCCCAGCGATTGGCGCCGACCACCAGCCGCAGAAGGTCGAGAATGTCGCCGTTTTCGACGACGATGCGGCTGTCCATGAACGCTTCGCCGACCCCGACCCGCGGGTTGCGGGCGATGTCGAACGCGACCCTGCGATCGGCCATCCGGACCCGCAGCGACGGTTCGCCGCCGGGCCCGAAGCTGCGTTCGCTGCCGTTGGCGAAAACGACCGTCAACTGACCCTTGCGGACCAGCTTGCCAACCAAATTATCGATCATTGCCATCCACAAACTCCCGGGCGAGCGACGCTGTGGCCGCTCAGGCGGCGCCGTTCAAGCTGGCACTTTTACGTTTCTTTTCAGCGGCGGTCTTCAATTGGCCGCAGGCCGCGTCGATGTCGCGCCCGCGCGGAGTGCGCACCGGGGCCGAAATGCCGCCGTCGAAGACGATGTTGCTGAACGCGCGGATGCGATCGGGGGTCGAGCATTCGTAGCCCGCCCCGCCCCACGGGTTGAACGGGATCAGATTGACCTTGGCCGGCAACTTATACGCCTTGATCAACCGCACCAGCTCGCGGGCGTCGGCGTCGCTGTCGTTCTTGTCCTTGAGCATGACATATTCGAACGTGATCCGGCGCGCATTATTGGCCCCGGGATAGTCGGCGCACGCCTGAAGCAATTGCTCGATCCCGTATTTGCGGTTGATCGGCACGATCTCGTCGCGCACTTCCTTGGTTACCGCGTGCAGCGAGACCGCCAGATTGACCCCGATTTCTTCCCCCGCTCGGGCCATCATCGGCACCACGCCCGAGGTCGACAGGGTGATCCGCCGCTTGCTCAGGCCGAGGCCGTCGCCGTCCATGACAATCTTCAGCGCATCGCGGACATTGTCGAAATTATACAGCGGCTCGCCCATGCCCATCATCACGATGTTGGTCAGCATCCGGCCTTCGGGCTGGCTCGGCCATTCCCCCAGGGCATCGCGCGCGAGCATCACCTGGCCGACGATCTCCGACGGCTCGAGGTTGCGCACCAGCGCCATCGTCCCGGTGTGGCAAAAGGTGCAATTGAGGGTGCAGCCGATCTGGCTCGACACGCACAAAGTGCCGCGGTCGGCATCGGGGATGAAGACCATTTCGTAATCATGGCCGTCGTGGGTCCGGAGCAGCCATTTGCGGGTGCCGTCGACCGATACCTGCGCCTCGACCACTTCGGGCCGGGTAATGACGAAGCGTTCCGCCAGCCACGGATGCTGAGCCTTGGCGATATCGGTCATGAGCGCGAAATCGCCGGCCCCGCGATTATAGATCCAGTGCCAGATCTGCTTGGCCCGGAGCTTGGCCTGCTTGGGCTCCATCCCGGCGCCGGCAAGCGCGGCGCGGATCGAATCCCGGGCCATGCCGACAAGCTCGACCTTGCCATCGGCGCGCGCCGCCGCCGCGCGCTTGACGGGCACGGGATCGACGGTGCCGGGGATCGGCATCAAGGCGGTGTCGGCACTCATTGCAAGGCGCCTATCTAGTGGAGCCGGGCACAATTGGCCAGTTCAGCGTTGCTGGAGACGCGAACAGCGCGCTGCCGCGGCGTCGATCGCGGTCGGCGCGAAATCGAGCGCGAAGCTGTCGGTGAAGCGCTGGCCCGACTGATCGCGCGACTGGAGGCGGAGCGAATCGGCCGAACGGAGCGCAGCGATCATCGCTGCATCCTGCGCCGGGCCGGTGCTCCACGCCCAGGGCCCGGCCGTCACCAGCAGAAACGGCTGGCGGCCGATGGTTGCGATCACGCTTGCGCCGGGGCGCGGAACGCGGCTGAGACGGGCATGGAATTGGCCCCAGCGGCGGCGGTCGGCGCTAAAGCTGAAGCCGGCCAGGGCCCGGGGCTGGCCTTTGACCGGCGGGCCAAGCGCGAGGCTTTCGGAGTCGCATTGGCCATCGCGCAGGATTGCCGCCCAATGGCCGCCGGCGGCGATCACCGACCCGCCGCGAGCGAACGCCGGGGCTGACAGCACCAGGGCAAGGAGGGCAAATGCAGGGCGCATCGTGCACTGGCTAGCGCGCCCCTGCCCGGCACGCCACCAGTCCCGCGATGACACAGCCGAAATGGCTGATTTCCTGTCCAAACTTGTCGTTGTTGCGCGCTTATGCCATTCTCCGCGACGCTCGGAAGTCGTGATTCGCCAATAGGGGGGCGTGTATGGACCGAGCAGCCAAACCACCGACAGCAACGCATCTTTTCTAGCCGCCCCGGCGCGCGGCCATGGCTTATGCCGAACTGACTTGCCGCATTGCCGGCGAACTGGCGCTGTTCGCGGGCGTCGGCTTCCTGCTGTTCGCGCTCAACGATCTGGCCGTCGATCTGATCTATTTTGGCCGCCGGATGTGGCGCGCAGTGACCGTCTACACCCGCTTCCCGCGCGCCTTCGCCGACAATTTCCCGGCCGCCGAATTACCTGGGTTCATCGCCATCTTCGTCCCCGCCTGGGACGAATCGGCGGTCATCGCATCGATGCTTCGGGCGACCCTGGCGCGGATCGACCACGGCGATTACCGCATCTTCGTCGGTCATTACCGCAACGATCCGGGGACCGCGGCGGCAATCGCCGGGGTCGATGATCCGCGCATCGAATCGGTCGCGGTCGAGGCATCGGGTCCGACGACCAAGGCCGACTGCCTCAACTATCTCTATGACGCGCTGGTCGCTTACGAAACCGCGCACGAGGTCTCGGCCAAGGCGGTCGTGCTCCACGACGCCGAGGATGTCGTCCATCCGCTCGAACTGAAGATCTTCGACCGGCTGGCCGAGCGGGCGGCGATCATCCAGCTTCCCGTGCTGCCGCTCCCCGACCGCGGATCGACCTGGATCAGCGGTCATTATTGCGATGAATTCGCCGAGGCCCACGTCAAGGAGCTGGTCGTCCGTGAAGCGGTCAGAGCGGCGATTCCGCTGGCCGGGGTCGGCTGCGCCATCGCCCGCCGGCCGCTCGCCGCGCTTGCCGCATTGCAGGACGGGCGGCCGTTCACCGAAACCAGCATGACCGAGGATTATGAAGTCGGGCTGCGCGTCGGCGACCTCGGGCTCAAGACGATTTTCGTGCGCATCCCGGCGCGCCGCGGCGAGCGCGGGATCGTCGCCAGCCGCGGCCATTTCCCGGCCTCGATGGGCGCCGCCGTGCGGCAGAAGGCGCGCTGGCTCGGCGGCATCGCCTTGTCCGGCTGGGACCGGCTGGGGTGGAGCGGCGGGCTCGGCGAACGCTGGATGCGGATGCGCGACCGGCGCGGGCCGCTCGCCGCCTTATTGCTCATCGCCGGCTATCTCGCCGGGCTGCTGTGGGCGCAATTGTGGGTCGCCAAGGAACTTGGCGCGCCAATCCAGGTGCGGGTCGATGATACACTTGTCACCCTGCTGCTGATCAACGGCTGGCTGCTGGCTTGGCGGATCATGATGCGCGCGACCTTCACCGCATCGGCCTACGGGGTGCGCGAAG
>JARXKO010000238.1 GCA_030271595.1 Pseudomonadota bacterium
AATTGTCGGGCGGGATGAAGCGCCGGGTGATGATCGCCAAGGCGCTCAGCCACGACCCCGACATCCTGTTCCTCGACGAGCCCAGCGCGGGCGTCGATGTCGAGCTGCGCCGCGACATGTGGGAGATGGTGCGCAAGCTGCGCGGCGATGGCGTGACCATCATCCTCACCACCCATTATATCGAGGAGGCCGAAGAAATGGCCGACCGCGTCGGGGTCATCAGCAAGGGCCAGCTGATCGCGGTCGACGACAAAGCCAGCCTGATGACCAAGATGGGCAAGAAAACGCTCAAGATCGCGCTCAATGAGGCGATGAATGAAGTGCCGGCGGCGCTCGCCCAATGGGACCTGGCGCTGGAGGATCAGGGGAATGTCCTGTGTTACCGCTTCGACGCCCATGCCGAGCGCACCGGGATCGCCTCACTGATGGGGGCGCTTAGCGAAAGCGGTATCGGGTACAACGACCTGTCCACCGACCAGTCGAGCCTCGAGGATATTTTCGTCGAGCTGGTTCACAGCGGCGGAGAAGTCCCATGAACTGGCACGGGATTGGCGCGATCTACCGCTTCGAGATGGCGCGCTGGAAACGCACCTTGTGGCAGAGCCTGATCACCCCGGTGATCACCACCGCGCTCTACTTCGTGGTGTTCGGAACCGCGCTTGGGTCGCGCATGAGCACCATGGACGGGGTCAGTTTCGGAAGCTTCATCGTCCCCGGGCTGACGCTTTTGTCGGTGTTCATGCAATCGATCTTCAACGCCAGCTTCGGCATTTATTTTCCGAAGTTTACGGGGACAATCTACGAGTTGCTGTCAGCACCGCTGTCGAGTTTCGAGGCGGTTCTTGCCTATGTCGGCGCGGCCGCGACAAAGTCGGTGCTGCTGGCTTTGGTCACCCTCCTTACCGCGACCCTGTTCGTCCACGTCCGGCTCGATCATCCCTTTGCAATGCTGTTCTTCCTGCTCGGGATATCGAGCGGTTTCTGCCTGTTCGGCTTCGCCATCGGAATCTGGGCCAAGAATTTCGAGCAATTGCAGATCATCCCGATGCTGTTCATCACCCCGCTGACCTTCCTCGGCGGCGCCTTTTATTCGGTCAAGACGCTGCCCCAGCCGTGGCGCACGGCGACCTTGTTCAACCCCATCGTCCATCTGATCAGCGGCTTCCGCTGGAGTTTTTATTCGGTCGCCGACGTGCCCGTATGGTCGAGTGTCGCGGTCATGCTTGCACTCAACGCCTTGTGCCTGACGATCATCGCCTGGATGTTCCGCACCGGCTACCGCCTCAAGCAATAGCCACCGAGCGTCTTGCAGTCGGCCGAAATTCCGCCTTATGAAGCGATGATGCGACGCGGCGCTTTAGGGCGTTATCACAAGGGGTCAGACCATGGGCAAATTCTTCGAAAATCTCGGTGCGGTGATTGTCGCGGGGTTCGTCCTTGCGATCCTGCTGATGGTTCTGCCCGACGCCGGCTACCGGCCGCCGACCGGGGACACCTTGAACGGCGTCCTGCAGTGGTCGCACGTGTTTTTCGGGATCACCTGGATCGGGCTGCTCTATTATTTCAACTTCGTCCAGATCCCGACCATGCCGTCGATCCCGGCCGAGCTCAAGCCGGGCGTGACCAAGCACATCGTGCCCGTCGCCTTGTTCTATTTCCGCTGGGGCGCGCTGCTAACCGTGCTGAGCGGGCTCGGCCTCGCCTGGTCCTATGGCGAACTGCAGCAGGCGATGGAGCTTCAGCCCGAGTATCGCCTGATCGGCATCGGCATGTGGCTGGCGCTGATCATGGCGTTCAACGTCTGGTTCATCATCTGGCCAAATCAGAAGCGCGCGCTGGGCATGGTCGAAGCGGATGATGCGACCAAGGCCAAGTCGGCGCGGACCGCGATGGTGACGTCGCGCATCAATACCCTGCTGTCGATCCCGATGCTGCTGGCGATGACCAACGCCCATTAAGCAGGACTGCGCCGAGTAGCCGAGGGCAATCAGGCGCTTTCCTGCAATTTGTGGCGTTTCATGGCGTGGCGCAGCTGGTCGTAACTGAGGCCAAGCGCAGCCGCGGTTGCGCGTTGATTGTAGCGGTGGCGGTTGAGCGCATCCTCGAGCAATTGCCGCTCATACGTCGCGACCGCGCCGCGCAGATCGTCGGTCCCGCCCGCGGACAGCGGCGGCGCGGCAGCGGCGCCAATCTCGGCGCGATCCTCGACGAACGCCGCGGCCGCGGCCTCGGTCCGTCGACCGGCGCTCGGAGCGAACGGTGACGAGAAAGGATCAAACACGATTTCGTCGACCGGCCGCTCGGGATCCTCATGGCGATAAACCGCGCGCTCGACGGCGTTGCGCAATTCGCGGACATTGCCGGGCCACGGATAGGCCTCGAGCTCGGCCATTGCCCGGGCCGTGAAACCGGGCCAGTTGGACCAGTCGAGCTCGACCCCCATGCGCCGCCCGAAATGCTCGGCGAGCAATCCGATGTCGCCCTGGCGGGCACGCATCGGCGGCAGGGTAATGACTTCGAACGA
>JARXKO010000239.1 GCA_030271595.1 Pseudomonadota bacterium
CCGGAGAAATTGCCGGCGCCGTTGCAGATGATGGCGCGATTGCCGAGCGCATCGCGCATCGCCTTGACGCAGGGGCCGAGGTCGAACGCCACGCCTTTGCGCGGAGCCGGCTCGGACCACTCCAGCCACGCGCGATGCGCCTCGTCGCCGGCGGAGAAGCGGACGCATTCGGGGTCGGCCCATTGGTCGATCATCTCGGAGAATTCGCCCATGTCGGCGCAGATCGGCAGATCGGCGCGATAGACGCGGTCGAGTTCGTTGGGGTCGGGGTGGACGTGGACCAGGACCTGACCGGGATGGTCGGGCGTGATCAGCGAGTACCCGTCGGTCGTCGACTCCCCGAGCCGTGCGCCGACCGCGAGGATAAGGTCGGCATCGCGGATGCGCTGCTGCAATTCGGGGTTGGGGCCGTAGCCCAATTGCCCGGCATAGACGCCGCAGGCATTGTCGATTGCATCCTGGCGACGGAAAGCGGCGGCGACCGGAATTCCGTGGCGAAATGCGAAATTGGCGAAATGATGAGCGGCGCGCGGGCTCCAGTCCGCACCGCCGACGATCGCGACCGGGGCGGCAGCGTCCTTGAGCAAGGCGAACAGGGCCTCGACCGCGCCGGGGTCGGGTGCCTCGGCGAGCGGCGCCACCGCGGGGCGGTCGGCGGTCTCGACGACGTCGCGAAGCATGTCTTCGGGCAAAGCGAGCACGACCGGGCCGGGCCGCCCGGCGGTGGCGACGCGCCAGGCGCGGGCGACATATTCGGGGATTCGCCGCGCATCCTCGATCCGCGCCGCCCATTTGGCGATCGGGCCGAAGAAGGCGGGGAAGTCGATTTCCTGAAAGCCTTCGCGGTCGCGGTCGCCGCGCGCGACATCGCCGATGAACAGGATCATCGGGGTCGAATCCTGGAATGCGACATGAACCCCGCCGCTGGCGTTGGTGGCACCGGGGCCGCGGGTGACGAAGGCGATTCCTGGCCGGCCGGTCATCTTGCCATCGGCGTCGGCCATGTAGGCGACCCCGCCTTCCTGACGGCACACCACAAGGTCGATGTCGGGCGCATCGTGGAGCGCGTCGAGCACCGCGAGGAAGCTTTCGCCGGGGACCGTGAAAATGCGGTCGCAGCCCTGGAGCCTGAGCTGATCGACGAGAATCTGGCCGCCGCTGCGGGGTGAAATCTGGGTCATCGTGCAAGCGCCTCTAGCGGCTGGCGGGCGCCGAGGAAACGGGCTAGCAGCGGCCGATGATCGTGGTCAGCATCACTTATCCCAATGCCGCCGGGGCGCGGTTCGACTGGAATTATTATCAGGGCACGCATTTGCCGATGGTCGGGCGCAAGCTCGGCGGCTTCGGCCTCGCCTCGGCGAGCGTGCTTAAAGGTGAGCAATCGGCGGACGGCGGCGCACCGGCCTATACCGCGATCGCCTTCCTGAGCTTTTCGTCGCTCGAGAACGCCAATTTGGCCCTGGCGTCGGGCGAAGCGCGCGAACTGATGGCCGATATCCCCAATTTCACCGACGTCACCCCGGTCATCCAGCTGAGCAGCGCGGTCCCCTGATCCGCCGCCGGCGAAGGGGGCTTCGAGATAGGCCGGGTCATTGCCGCCGATCTGTGCTATGGCGCGTCATCACTCGAATTCGAATCCAAGCTTCCTGTGACTGAGAGACCGCGCGCGCTCTCGCTTCAAGCCAGGAGTCCCTAAGTGTCCCGAGTCCTTCACCTGCAGATGAGCCAGGCCGACGCCACCCAATATTGCAGCGACAAGAAGATCGGCGTGTCGGCGGTCGAAACCTTGCCCTCGGGCGCGATCCGGCTGGTGTGCATGAGCGTCGATGGCGCCGAGCGCGCGCGCAAATCGCTCAAGTCCAAGCTGGTCAAGGGCGACATGGTGCGCCAGCGCTTTCGCCCGACCAAGCCATTGTGGTGAGGCCGCGGCAATCCCGATGAAATCCAAGTTTTTGCGGCCGCCCGCTTGGAATTGTTAGACAATGGCGACATGCACCAAGCGGAGAACAACCTTGAAGAAGCAAGCAATTCCATCGGCCGAACCCGCGTCCAGCCCGCGGGTCATTGGCACCGTCAGCGCCTTTTCCGACAGCAAGGGCTTCGGAGTCATCAAGAGTGACGACGGCGAAAAAATGAATTTCAAGAGCAGCGAAGTGAAATGGCACCGCACCTCGTCCCCGGCCAAGGGCCAGCGGATGAGCTACACGACCGCGCTCGATAAACTCGGCGCGCCCTGCGCGACCGACCTCCAGGCGGTAACGAGCGCCTACACCAACGGCTGAGCAAGCCTCACGCCTGGTGGATCGCCTTCACCACCTGATAGCTTTCGAGGCCTTCCTTGCCGCCTTCGGAGCCGAAGCCTGAATCCTTGACCCCGCCGAACGGCGTGTCGGCGCCCGAAATGGCGAAGGTGTTGATGCCGACCATCCCGCTTTCGACCAGATCGCCAATGAGGGTCGAGCGGCGGCCGTTTTCGGTGAAGGCGAACGCGGCGAGCCCGAACGGCAGGCGGTTGGC
>JARXKO010000240.1 GCA_030271595.1 Pseudomonadota bacterium
CGTCGATGCCGATGCCCGCGGTCTGGCGGCGAAGCTCGGCCGCGGTCGCGGCCATATAGGCCGGCGCGGCGGCGCGGCTGAGGGCGGCGACCCTGGCGGCGCGCATCTTGGCCGCCCGCGCCCGGGTGCCGCCGATGATGTCGGCCGAAAGATAGGGCGCGCTGACTCCGAGCGCGGTGAAGGCGGCGGGCAGTGCCGGCGGCGGGCCCGCATTCGTCGCGCACCCTGGCAGCAGGGCAGCGAAGCCGGCCGCGGCCATGACCGGTGCCAATCGCATGATTCTCATTTCTCTTCCCCCAAAATGGTTCGTCCAACCCAACCGGCGCGGGGCATGTTCGGTTCCGCGCTTGTGAACAGCGGCCCAATCACGCTAAGCAGTGGACTGCCGCTTATGAGCGACCATCTTCTCCCCATCCCATGGATCGACGTAGTCCTGATCGTCGCGCTGATCGCCGTGAACGGGCTGTTGGCGATGAGCGAGCTTGCCATCGTCTCGTCGCGCGAGGCCCGGCTCAAGGCGATGGCCAAGCGCGGCAGCAGCGGCGCCCGGGTGGCGCTCGAGCTGGGCAGCGACCCCGGCCGCTTCCTGTCCACCGTGCAGAGCGGGATCACCTTGATCGGAATCATCGCCGGCGCTTTTTCCGGCGCAGTCCTGGGCGAGCCGGTGGCGCAGCGGCTGCAATTGCTGTTTGGGATCAAGGCTGAGCTCGCCCACAGCCTTGGCTTTGGGCTGGTGATCGTCGTCATCACCTACGTCTCGCTGGTGATCGGGGAGATCGTGCCCAAGCAATTGGCGCTGCGCTCGCCGGAGCCGATCGCGGTGGTCGCTGCCCGGCCGTTGCTGTGGCTGGCCAAGATCACGGCGCCGTTCGTGTGGCTGCTCAATTCGACCAGCTCGCTGATTTTCAAGCTCATCGGCCTCGACCGCGAATCGCGCAACCACGTCACTGCGGAGGAACTTCACCTGGTCGTCGCGGAAGCGCAGACCGCTGGCGTGCTCGAGGAAAGCGAGCGGGCGATCATCTCGGGCATCGTCCGCCTTGCCGACCGCCCGGTGCGCGAAGTCATGACCCCGCGAATCGATGTCGACTGGATCGATATCTCGGCCACCGCCGAGGAGATTCGCCAGGCCTTGCTCGATACCCCGCACAGCCGCATCCCGGTCGCCGACGGGTCGATCGACAATATCGTCGGGGTCATCCAGACCCGCGACATGCTGACCGCCAAGCTTCGCCGTCAGCCGTTCGACCTGAAGCGCCTGTGCCGCGGCGCGCCGGTGATTCCCGACCTGATGGACGCGATGGACGCACTGGTCGTGCTGCGCAGTGCCGACGTCCCGCTTGCCCTGGTCCATGACGAATATGGTCATCTGGAAGGCATCGTCACCCCGGGGAGCATCCTCGCCGCGCTTGCCGGGACCTTCGCCCATGATGTCGAACATGGCGAAGAACCCCACGTGATCGAGCGCGACGACGGCAGTTTCCTGGTGTCGGGCGCGGCCAGTGCCGATGTGCTGGTCGACCGGCTCGGCATGCTCCTTCCCGGTGAGCGCGACTATTCGACCGTCGCCGGCTTTGCCTTGTCGGTGCTCAAGCACCTTCCCGAATGCGGGGAGAAGTTCAAGCATGATGGATGGACGTTCGAGATCGTCGATCTCGACGGGCGCAAGATCGACAAATTGATCCTCAGTCCGCCGCGCCGCCGCACCGCTGGCGAACCGGCCGGCGCTGGAGGCCGCTAGAGCTTTCCGAACTTTTGCTCGAACCCGTCGATGTCGTTGCGGGCGAGATAATCGGCCTGCTCGACGATACGGTCGCGCGTCAGCCGCCCGCGAAACGCGCCGAGCTGGTCGTCGAGCCGTTCGACCTCGTTCGGATTAAGGCTTGCGATCTGGTCGAAGCGGTTGAAGCCCAGTCCTTGCAGGGTCTCGGCGAGCTTGGGCCCAATGCCCTTGAGCAACAGCAGGTCGTCGGCCGGATCGTCGTGCCCGCCAAGCTTGCGGTGGATCGGTGCGCCGACGATTTCGCCCGCGACGTCGCTGGCCGCGGCGGCGGCTTCGCCGGCGATCCCGCGCCCTTCGCGCTCCTTCGGCGCGACCGTCATATGCGGGCGTAGCGGCGTGCTGTCGGTCAGCCGCACTTGCTGGCGCGGGCGCAGGAGCAGGAAAGCGAGCGCTGCAACGGCGACGACTGCGATCGCGACGATCAGCCAATGTTGGGCAAGAATATCCATCACGTCACCAATCCCATTGCGCGTTGTAGCGGCGATGAAGCTCAAGCAGATACGCCAGGAACAGCCCGAGGAGGAAGCCGGCAATCGCGGCCAGCGCGCCTTCGGCGGCGAGCGGTAGGCTGGGCTCGCGTTGCCAGCGCGCCTTGCTGACCGCGGGCAGGCTGCCCATGATCCGCACCAGCTCGCTGGTCTGGAAATCGTCCGCCGGACCCGTGAGCAGCAACTCGCGCGACAGCGGCGAGCGCGCGAGACGGGCCTGGACCTGGGTCATTTCATAA
>JARXKO010000022.1 GCA_030271595.1 Pseudomonadota bacterium
CTTCGCGCGGGCCGACGTTCTTCATGTCGGCGATCGGCGAATCGATCAGCCGGTCGAATGACTCGGCCATCGGCATCCGCCACAGCCGGTCGCCCGACGCGTCGCCCGCGGTAACGAGTTTCTGCCCGAGCGCGTCATTGTTGGTGAACAAACCGGCATATTCATGGCCCAGGCTGATGATGATGGCCCCGGTCAGGGTGGCGAAGTCGACGATCGCCGCAGGCTTGAAGGTGCGCTGCACATAGGTCAGCGCGTCGGCCAGGACCAGGCGGCCTTCGGCGTCGGTATTGATGACTTCGACGGTCTGCCCGGACATGGTGGTGACGACATCACCCGGGCGCTGGGCGGTGCCCGAGGGCATGTTTTCGACCAACCCGCAAATGCCGACGACATTGGCCTTGGCCTTGCGCCCGGCAAGCGCCTTGAACGCCCCGACGACGGCGCCCGCGCCGCCCATGTCCCACTTCATCGCCTCCATGTTCTGGGCCGGCTTGATCGAAATTCCGCCGGTATCGAAGGTCACGCCCTTGCCGACGAACGCGACCGGCTTCGACTGGCCCGCGCCATTCCATGTGAGGATCATCATCCGCGCTTCGCGGACGGAGCCTTGGGCAACGCCCAGGAGGGCGCCCATGCCGAGCTTTTCCATCGCCGCGCGGTCGAGCACCTCGATCTCGATCCCGCTGCCCTTGAGCGAATCCTTGACCCGTTCGACGAAGCTTACGGGATAGATGATATTGGCGGGTTCGGTGACCAGCTCGCGGGTCAGCGCGACACCTTCATAGACCGGCGCCCAGCGCTCGTCATAGCGCTTCTGCGCCCCGGCGGGGGCGCCGACGATGACCACCTCGCTCAGGCTCGGCTTGTGCTTGTCCTTGAGCTTGGTGCGATAGCGGTCGTAGCGCCAGCCGCGCAGCGCCGCGCCGAGTCCGACCCGGGCGGCGCCGTCGGCATCGAGGCCAAGCGTGGACACATCGATGACCGCGGTTTTTACGCCGGACGTCAGTAATCGCGCGGCCGCGGTTCCGCCGAGCTTTTCGGCCGCCTCTGCGGTCCGTGCATCGGCGCCTGCACCGACGACCAGCACCCGCCGCAATTTTCCCTTATCATCGGCGAAATGCTCGTGCGCGGTGGCCGCTTCGCCGGCGAAGCGCTGGCTGTCGAGCGCTGCCCCGAGCGCGGCTTGCGCAGCGGCCAGGCTGGCGAGCGCCGACCGGTCCTTGCCGGCGACCGGCAGGACGAGCGCAAAATCACCCTCGGGCCGCTGGTCGGCGAAACGAATCTTCATCTATTGATATCCTCAGGCATGGAAGCGAATGTCGGGGCGTCCTTTACGGTTCAACTCGCGCCTTGGCAAAATGGGCGCACCAGCGATTGTCGGCCCGGCTTTCCAGTGCGATAGGCTATTGCTCACAGGCAGAGCAGCGAGCGGGACAAAGGGCATTGGCAAAGAGATACGCGTGGTGGACCGCGCTGCCCCTGCTGCTCGCACTGCCAGCGCCAGCGGCCGCGCAGGAACCGGCGGCGGTCGCGACCGCCCCGGGCGAGCCCGCGGAGCCGCAGATCGACTTCAGCGCCGATCAGGTCGCCTATGACAGCGACGCCGAACTGGTCACTGCAAGCGGTACGGTACGCATGGCGCGCGATGGCAATTATCTGGCCGCCGACCGGGTCACCTGGAACCGTTCGTCGGGCCAGGTCCGGGCCAGCGGCAATGTCGTTCTCGTCACCCCCCAAGGCGACAAGATCGTCAGCGACGATGTCGTCCTCACCGACACGCTCCGCGACGGGACAGTCGAGAACTTGCTGGTCGTGCTCGACAGCGGCGGGCGCATCGCCGCCGCACGCGCCATTCGCACCGGCGATATAACAACGCTCGAAAATGCCATTTATTCGCCGTGTCCGGTGACAACTGCCTCGGGTTGTCCCCGCCGCCCGAGCTGGGCGATCACCGCGGCCAAGGTCATCGACGACCCCGCCGCCAAGCGCATTCGTTTCGAAGGCGGCCGGCTGCAATTGTTCGGCATCGAACTGCCGCTCCTGCCGGTGTTCGCGCTGGCCACTGGATCGGCTGGAGCGACTGGCTGGCTGGTCCCTGATTTGAGCTACTCGACCCGCAAGGGACTCGAGATCACGGCCCCCTATCACTGGCAGTTAGGTCCCAATCGCGACCTCACTTTGACCCCGCATTTCTACACCGGGGTCCTGCCGGCGATCGAGGGCAAATACCGCGAGCTCAACCGCGTTGGCGCGTTCCAGCTTGGCGGACTCCTCACCTACGGCACCATCGAGGACCCCGCGACCGGCGCGACCACCGCCGCCAACAACAAGGGCATCCGCGCCTATTTCGAAGCCAATGGCAAATGGCAGCTGAGCCCCGCGTGGAGCATCACCAGCGCGTTTCGGATCGCCAGCGACAAGACCGTGACCCGGCGCTACGACATCACCAGCGACGACCGGCTGCGCAATTTCGTCAATGCCGAGCGCATCACCCCTGACAGCTATATCACCATCGCCGGCTGGGCCTTCGAGGGCCTTCGCGCCGACGACAAGCAAAAGCAGATTCCAATCGCCTTGCCGGCGATCGATGCGCGTTTCAGGCTGGACGATCTCGCCGGCGGGAAGGTCGAACTCGAAGCCAATAGCCTGGCCATCACCCGTCTTCAGGGACAGGATACCCAGCGCGCCTTCGCCAGCGCCCGCTGGGACATGCACAAACTGACCCCGTGGGGCCAGGAGCTGGTGCTCACCGCTTATGGCCGCGGCGACGTCTACCATACCGATAATGCGCTGAGTACGAGCGTTCCAAGCTATCGCGGAACCGATGGCTGGCACGCCCGCGCCATCGCGGCTTTGGCAGCGGACATCGAATGGCCTTTTGCGGGCCCCTTGCTGGGCGGGGTGCAGCGCCTGACTCCGCGGGTCCAGTTCGTGCTCACGCCCAAGACCTCCAACCTGGACATTCCCAACGAGGACGCGCGCTCGGTCGACCTCGAGGACAGCAATCTGTTCGCGCTCAACCGCTTCCCCGGCTACGACCGCTGGGAGGATCAGTCGCGCGTGACCTATGGCGTGGACTGGAACCTCGAGCGGCCCAACCTATCGATCTCCACCACTGTCGGGCAAAGCTACCGATTGGTCAGCGGAACTTCGGTTTTTCCTGACGGCACGGGGCTTACCGGGCGGATTTCAGACGTGGTTGGAAGAACCAGGATCCGGTACGGCCGGTTCATCGACCTGACCCACCGCTTCCGTCTCGACAAGGACAAACTCGCGGTTCGCCGCAATGAAGTCGACCTCACCTTCGGCTCCGACCAGACCTATGCCCAGATTGGGTATTTGCGGCTCAACCGCAACATCGATCCGAGCATCGAGGACTTGCGCGACAAGGAGGAATTGCGCCTCGCCGCGCGGATCCTGTTCGCGCATTACTGGTCGGTGTTCGGCTCGACGGTGATTGACCTCACCAACGCCAAGGAAGATCCGTTGTCCTTGGCCAATGGCTTTGCCCAGGTGCGCGACCGGCTCGGCATCCTTTACAGCGACGACTGCCTTGAACTCGGGCTAACCTGGCGCCGTGATCATGACCCCATCGGCACCTTCCGCAAGGGCAGCACATTCTCGCTGCACTTGGCTTTGAAAGGACTTAACCGCTAAGGCTGGGTTCAGGGGCAGTGCGCCACAGCGCCTACCAGCTCATTGCGTTGGGAATTAAGGAAAAATCGATCGTGCCAGCACTTTTTCGTCCGATTCCGGCGCGCCGCTTGTGCGCCATAGGCCTATCAGCCTCACTGTTCGCGGGCGCCGCAATTGCCCAGGACGTGCCCGATCAAGCCAGTCCGGCGCCGGCCAATAGCGCTCAATCGCTACGCTTGCCGGCTTCCCCACAGGTGTTTGGCAGAGCGATGCCGTCGGTGGTCAAGGCCACCGCGATCGTCAACGGCGACGTCATCACCCAGACCGACGTCGACCAGCGGCTGGCGCTGCTGGCGATCGCCAATGGCGGCAAAATTCCGGCCGAGGAAGTCGATCGGCTGCGCGAACAGGTGCTTCGCAACCTGATCGACGAGACATTGCAGATCCAGGCGGCGAAGACCGCCAAGATCGAGATCAAGCCGTCGGAAATCGATCGCGCGTTCGACCGTGTATCCGCCAATATCAAGCAAGCTCCCGAGCAGATGGCGGCCTATCTCGAAGCCAATGGTTCGTCGAAGGAATCGATGCGCCGCCAGATCGAGGGCGAACTCGCCTGGCAGCGGCTGCAGCGCGCCAAGATCGAAAGCGGGATCAGCGTCGGCGACGACGAGGTCAAGGCGGTGCTCGACCGGATGAACGCCTCCAAGGGCACGGAAGAGTTCAAGGTTGGAGAGATTTTCCTTTCGTCGACCCCGGCGACTTCCGCCCAGACGCTCGACAATGCCAACAAGATTTTTGAACAGCTCCGCAACGGCGCATCGTTCGCCGGTTATGCGCGTCAATATTCCGAGGCCTCGACGGCCGCGGTCGGCGGCGACCTGGGCTGGGTCCGGCCCGAGCAGCTTCCGACCGAACTCGCCAGCGTCATTCGCGAGATGACCCCGGGCTCGGTCAGCAATCCAATCCCCGTCCCCGGCGGGGTTTCGATCCTCGCTGTTCAGGACACGCGCAAGATCCTGACCGCCGATCCGCGCGACGCCGTCCTCAGCCTCAAGCAGATCTCGATCAACTTTCCAAAGGGCACGAGCAAGGCCCAGGCCGAGCCGCTGGTCGCCCGCTTTGCCGAAGCCGCGCGCAGCGTCGGCGGCTGTGGCGGAGCCGACCGAATCGCCGGAGAATTTCACGGCGAGGTGGTGCAGAGCGACCAGGTCAAAATGCGCGACCTGCCGCCCGCGCTCCAGCAGATGATGATGCCGATGCAGGTCGGCCAGGCGACGCAGCCGTTTGGATCGCTCGACGAAGGGGTGCGCGTCCTGGTCATCTGCGGCCGCGACGAGACTGCCGCCGATGAACCGACCTTCGACGAGATTTACAATCAGCTCGCCGATGAGCGCATCAATTCGCGCTCGCGCCGCTATTTGCGCGACTTGCGCCGCGATGCGGTGATCGAATTCCGGTAGTGGCTGAACTGCGCTAGATGCGGCAACCATGATCCGGACGCCGCCCTCGCCGATCGCCGTTTCACTGGGCGACCCCGCCGGGATCGGTCCCGAGGTCATTGCCAAGTGCTGGGACAATCGCGCCGACTTCGGGCTTCCGACGTTCGTCGCGGTCGGCGATCCGCGCTCGCTCGAAGCGGTGTGGGACGGGCCGGTCGAAATCATCACCGATCTTGGCGAGAGCGATCGCGCCTTCGATCATGGGCTGCCCTTGCTCCAGCTGCTCGCGGCGCAGGCCGACACCCCCGGCCACCCCAGCGTCGCCGGCGCCCATTGTTCGCTCGATTGCCTGGAGATCGCGGTCGGGCTAGCCCGGTCCGGCTCGGCCGCCGCGGTGGTCACTGGGCCGGTCTCGAAAGAGCAATTGTACGAAATCGGCTTCCAGCACCCCGGCCAGACCGAATTCGTCGCCGAGCGCTGCGGCATTTCGCCGGCCAATGTGGCGATGATGCTGGCCGGGCCGACACTGCGCACCGTCCCGGTCACTACGCACGTGCCTTTCGCCCAAGTCGCCAGCCTGTTGACCAGCGCCATGATCGAAGCGCGCGGACGCGCCGCGCTGCGCGGGTTGCAGCGCAATTTCGGAATCCCCGAACCGCGCCTCGCCGTGTCGGGACTCAATCCCCACGCCGGCGAAGGGGGCCGGCTTGGCCAGGAAGAACAGGAGCTGATCGAGCCGGCGATCGCAGCGCTGGTCGCCGAAGGCTGGCGAGTGACCGGGCCCCATCCCGCCGATACCTTGTTCCACAGCCGCGCAAGGGCCGCTTATGACGCGGCCCTGTGCATGTATCACGACCAGGCGCTGATCCCGATCAAGGCGGTGCATTTCGAAGACGCGGTCAATGTCACGCTGGGCCTGCCGATCATCCGCACCGCCCCCGACCATGGCACCGCGTTCGACATCGCTGGCCAGGACAAGGCCGATCCGCGACCCTTTGCCGCAGCCATCCGGATGGCCGCGCAATGCGCCGTGTTCCGCGCCGAGGCCGCTTGAGCACGGCTCCCGAGCCGCTGCGCGAGGTCATTGCCCGCCACGGGCTCAGCGCCAGCAAGGCGCTGGGACAGAACTTCATCCTCGACCGCCAGCTATTGGCCCGGATCGCGTCGATCCCGGGGCCGCTTCACGGCGCGACCGTCTATGAAGTCGGCCCCGGCCCCGGCGGCCTGACCCGCGCCCTGCTCGACGCCGGAGCCATGGTTACCGCGGTCGAGCGCGACCGCCGCTGCTTGCCGGCGCTGGCCGAGCTCGAGCAGGAATTTGGCGGGCGGTTGCGGGTGATCGAAGGCGATGCCCTGGCGGTCGACGAAGCAGCGGCGATCGGCACTGACGTTCATGTCGTCGCCAACCTCCCCTACAACGTCGGCACCGCCTTGCTGTTGCGCTGGCTCGAAGCCGATTGGCCGCCGTGGTGGAAATCGCTGACGTTGATGTTCCAGAAGGAGGTTGCGGAGCGGATCGTCGCCGTTCCTGGGACCAGCGCCTACGGCCGGCTGGCGGTCGCCGCGCAATGGCGCGCGCGGCCGGTGATCGCCATGAAGGTCAGCCGTTCGGCCTTCGTGCCGCCGCCCAAGGTGACCTCGGCGGTGGTCCACATCACGCCGGGGCAAGCGCCGGACGGGGTCAGCCAGCGGGTATTGGAGGAGCTGACCAGGGCCGCGTTCGGGCAACGGCGGAAGATGCTGCGCTCGACTTTGAAGGCGATGCCCGGGGCGATCGAGGCCGCGGTCGGGCTTGGAATCGACCTCGAACGGCGTGCGGAAACGCTCACTGTCGGGCAGTTCGTCGAGCTCGCGCGGGCGCTCGATTAGTTGGTTTTGGGGCTCGCCGCGGGCTTGGCCGAAGCGACCGTCGGGCCGCGGCTGATCGCGGTCTGGAGCTGGGCGAGCTGCGGACAGCCCTTGGCACACAGCTGCTGCAATTTGGTGAGATTAGCCTGGGCCCGGGGAAGCGCGCCGAGCTCGACCATCGCTTCACCCTGGACGGCGATGGCATCGGCGTCGTTGGGATCGAGCTCGAGCGCCTGGTTAGTCATCCTGATGGCCTTGCCGTAGAGGTGCTGGCGCTCGGCGACGCGGGCGATATCGACATAGGCGCCGCGATTGCGCGGATCCGTCGCAAGCGCGCTCTCGAAGGCATTTTCCGCATCTTCGAACTTGCCCGACGCAAACAGCGCCCGGCCCTGCTTTTCGAGCTCGGCCGAGCGCGGCAGGATCTGGTCGTCGGTCCGCTGCGCGCCAACCGGCGCGGCAAGCGTCAATCCAGCAAGGCCAATCAGCAATACCCGGGGCAAGAGGCGCATTTCATTCTCCATTTCGAGCCGCGCCTAGCACGACCGGTGAAGGCAGGCGACGAAAAAGCCGTCGGTTCCATCGTGCGCGGGAGAGAGCAATCGGCCGCCACCGTCCTCGCGCCCGCCGGTGATGGCGATGTCGGCACTAATCCACGATGAATGACGTTGAAGAAAGGCCTCGATCTGCCCTGCCCCTTCGCGGGACAGCAAGGAGCAAACCGCATAGACCAGCCGCCCGCCCGGCCTGACCAGCGCGGCGCCGATGTCGAGCAGCCGCGCTTGTGCCTCCACCAGCCGGTCGAGCCGCCCCGGGGTCAACCGCCAGCGCCCTTCGGGATTGCGCCGCCAGGTGCCGCTGCCGCTGCACGGCGCATCGACCAGCACCAAATCGGTGTTGCTGACATAGCCCGACAATTCCTCGATTTCGTTCGGCGGGTTGATGAGCAGGGTGTCGATTGCGGCTCCGGCCCGCTCGGCGCGCGGCGCGAGTTGCGAAAGGCGGGCGCGGTTGCTGTCGCTGGCGAGAATCGACGCGCCCGGCGCGGCGGCGGCCAGTGCAAGCGCCTTGCCTCCGGCGCCAGCGCACAGATCGATCAGCTGCTCGCCATCGCGCGGTGCGCAGGCCAGCGCGATCAACTGGCTGCCTTCGTCCTGGATTTCGACCAGCCCGGCGAGGAAGGCGGGGTGGTCGTCGACCCGGCTGTCGGTCGGAAGGCGCAGACCCCACGGACTGAGCGCGGTCGGCACCGCACCTGGAAATTGTTCGAGCAATGCATTGCGCTCGGCTCGGGCGGCGTTGACCCGCAAGTCGAGCGGCGCCCGCTCGTTAAGCGCTGGCCATTCGTCGCGCGTGACCCGCGGCGACAGTAGTGGCTCGATCCACGACGGTACCACCCGCTGCTCGGCCGCCTGCTCGCCATCGGCGAGCGGCGCCGGGCAATGCGGCGAGCCGTCGAACCAATCCGTCGCACCTTCCACTGTAAGCAGCGCCGAGCGCCCGTTGGCGGGGCTGTCGCTTGCCCTGATCGCCTGGAACACCAATTCGCGCACCGCCCGCCGGTCCTTGGATCCGGCATAGCGGCGGGTCTTGAAATAGCGGCTGACGAGCAGATCCGCGGGCGGACCGTCGTCGCGCGCCGAAGCGATCACCTGATCGAGGATGTCGATCGCGGCCTGGGCCCGCGCCTGCGGAGTCATTGCTCAGCGGGTCGGGTAATTGGGCGCTTCGCGGGTGATCGCGACGTCGTGGACATGGCTTTCGCTCAAGCCTGCATTGGTGATCCGGACGAACCGCGCCCGGCTCTGCAGATCGGCGATCGTCGGCGATCCGGTATACCCCATCGCCGCCTTCACCCCGCCGACCAATTGGTGGATGATTTCGCGCACTGGCCCCTTGTACGGCACCTGCCCCTCGATCCCCTCGGGGACGAGTTTGAGATGGTCCTTAATATCCTGTTGGAAATAGCGGTCGGCAGACCCCCGCGCCATCGCTCCAACACTTCCCATCCCGCGATAGCTTTTGTAGCTACGACCCTGATAGAGAAAGACTTCACCAGGCGCTTCTTGCGTTCCTGCAAGCAGTGAGCCGACCATCACGCTCGACGCGCCCGCGGCCAGCGCCTTGGCGATGTCGCCAGAGGTGCGGATGCCGCCATCGGCGATGATCGGCACCCCGGTGACCGCACGCGCCGCCTCCATCACTGCGGTCAGCTGCGGCACCCCGACCCCGGCGACGATGCGCGTGGTGCAGATCGAGCCCGGGCCGATCCCCACCTTGATCGCATCGGCCCCGGCGTCGGCCAGCGCCCGAGCGGCGTCGGCGGTGGCGATATTCCCGGCGATGACCTGGACCGAGTTGGACAGCGCCTTGACCCGCTCGACCGATTTGGCGACGTCGGTGTTGTGGCCGTGGGCGGTGTCGATGACGATGCAGTCGCAGCCGGCGTCGATCAGCGCCTCCGAACGCTCGAAACCGCTGTCGCCGACGGTGGTCGCGGCGGCGACCCGCAGGCGCCCTTCCCCGTCCTTGGTCGCGAACGGCGCGGCGACCGATTTTTCGATGTCCTTGACGGTGATCAGCCCGACGCAATGGTGATCGGCATCGACCACGAGCAATTTCTCGATCCGCCGCTGGTGGAGGATCTTGCGCGCTTCGGCCTCGGTCGTGCCGATGGGCACGGTGGCGAGGTTGTCGCGAGTCATCAGTTCGCTGACCTTCTGCTTGGGATGTTCGGCGAAGCGCACGTCGCGGTTGGTCAGAATGCCGACGAGCTTGCCCGAGGCGAGGACGATCGGAATCCCGCTGATTCGGTGGCTGCTCATCAATTCGAGCGCCTCCGCCAGGCTCTGGTCGGGGTTCATGGTGATCGGATTGACCACCATCCCGCTTTCGAAGCGCTTGACTTGGCGCACGGCGATCGCCTGCTCCTCGACCGTCAGATTGCGGTGCAGGACTCCGATCCCGCCCAGTTGAGCCAGCGCGATCGCCATGTCGGCCTCGGTCACCGTGTCCATCGCCGAAGACAGGATCGGGATGTTGAGCGGGATCCCCTTGGTCAGCCTGGTGCTGGTATTGGCCTGGCTCGGCAGGACGCTCGACTGCAGTGGCTGGAGAAGGACATCGTCGAACGTCAGTCCAAGCGGGATGTCATTGGCGAAATTGGGGTCGGCCATGCGCGCCTTTGGCAGGCCGCGAGCGATTCGCCAAGGGGGAGCTAACGCGCCGCGCGTTCCAGCAGGCGCCTTGCGGCCTCGACATGCATGCGCTCGACCATCGCTCCGTCGAACCGTTCGGCGCCGCCGTCATAGGCCTCGACCAGGCGCCGGGCGCGGTCGAGTTCGGCCTCGCTCGGGGCGAAAGCGCGATTGCACGGCGCGATCTGATTGGGGTGGATGAGGCTTTTGCCGTCAAACCCGAGCAGGCGCCCCGCTGTGGCCTCGGCGAGTAGCCCGGACTCATCGTCCAGCGCGTTGTACACCCCATCGAACGCCGGGACATCCGCAGCGCGCGCCGCGAGCAGGATCGTCTGCAGTGCCGTCTGGAGCGAGGCTCGGCCAGCATCTGACGGCAGGCGCAAATCGGCGGCAAGATCGTTGGTTCCGGCGATCAGCCCAGCGCTGGTTGGCGCGATTGCGGCCGCGGCGAGCACGCCGGCAGCGGTCTCGATCATCGCCAGCACCGGCTTGCCGGTGACATCGGCGACGCCTTTCACGAGATGCGCTGAAATCGCCCGCGGGACGACCGCATAATCGGCATTCGAACGAGCGACGGCATCGAGGTCGAGGCTATGCCATTCGCTGCCGACGCCATTGACTCGGATCGCGACCGGCATCGGCCACGCCAAAGCGACGGCCTCCACCGCGGCGTCGCGCGCCAAGTCCTTGTCCTCCGCCTTCACCGCATCTTCGAGATCGAGGATGACCATGTCGGCGGCGGAGTCGCGCGCCTTGGCGATGGCGCGCGGGTTCGACGCCGGAAGGAACAACAGCGACCGCCGGTCGAACAGCCCGGCCAACGGGTCCGAATTCTTTTGGGGCGGCGCGCTCATCGTTCCATCATGCCTCGAAGCGGGTGGAAAAGTGAAGCGCCCAGCGATTGACCCGGCGCGCCGAAGGTGGAAACTTCGGGATCGCACTTTTCCGCTGGAGCCCGTCCATCATGTCCCTAAGCCGCCGCCAAACCCTCGTCGGCCTTGCCGCGACCGCCGCCATGCCGCTCCTGTCGGGCTGCGCCCGGGCCCTGGCTGCGGCGCCGATGCCGGTTCCTCAACCGCCGGGGCCAGCGCCGATGAACGAAGTCGCGGCCAAGGCCCTGCTCGACAGCATTGGCGACAATTTGCTCGCTTTGTCGCCCGAAGGCGCGACCTCGCTCGGCCTCGACACCGGCGCCCGGGCGTGGATGCGATCGAAGCTGACCGACCGCAGCATCGCCGGCCAAAACCATGTCGCAGAGGTCATTGCAGCCGACCTCGCCCGAGCCGAAGCAGTCGATACCTCGGCACTCGATTTTTCGACCCGGACCAGTATCGAGACGGTCAAGAGCGCCTATCGCACCGCGATGCAGGGATTCGCTTTCCCGTACGGCGATGTGGCGGTCGGCGGGTATCGCAACTCGCCCTATGTCGTCATCCAGAACGTCGGCGCCTATCTCGACGTACCCAATTTCTTCGACGCCGACGTGCCGGTCGATAATGCCAGCGATGCCGAGGCCTATCTGGCGCGCTTGACGCAGCTTCCGGCGGTCATGGACGGCGAACTCGAACGCCTGCGATCGGCGCGCGGCCTCGGCCTCGTCCCGCCCGTGTTCCTTGCCGACAAGACGATCGGCCAGCTGACCATCTCGGCGACCAATGCCGCCAAGGGTGGCGGGTCGATGGCCGCGAGCCTGGCGCAGAAGACCAGGGACAAGGGGATCGCCGGCGATTGGCAAGCGCGGGCGGCCAAGATTGTCACCGACAATGTCGTCCCGGCACTCCAGCGCCAGATCGCCGAGCTTCAGGCCGAACGCGCCATCGCTACCGACGTCGCCGGAATCTGGTCGCGGCCGCGCGGCGACGAATATTACCGCTACGCACTCAAGGCCTCGACCACGACCGATTTGTCGCCCGACGAGGTCCATCAAATCGGCCTCGCCCAGGTCGGCGAGTTGCAGGGCCGGATGGACCCGATCCTCAAGAGCCTCGGCTATACCCAGGGGACCGTCGGCGAGCGGATGCAGGCCTTGGCCAAGGACCCGCGCTTCAAGTTCAGCGACGGCGACAAGGGCCGCGCCGAAATCATCGCCTACATCAACGAGCGGCTGCAGATCATCCGCGACAAGGTCATCCCGCGCGCCTTCAACACCATGGTCCCGGGTCATCTCGAAGTGCGGCGGATGTCGCCCGAGCAGGAGCCTGGAGCGCCCGGCGCCTATGGCGGCGCCGGGTCGATCGATGGCAAAATCCCGGGCAAGTTCTGGATCAACCTGCGCACCACAGACCTGCACAGCAAGTACAGCCTGCCCGATTTGGCATCGCACGAAGCCATACCGGGCCACGTTTGGCAGGGCGAATATGCCAACAAGCTGCCGCTCATCCGCACCCTGCTCGCGTTCAACGCTTATTCCGAAGGCTGGGCGCTTTATGCCGAGCAGTTGGTCGACGAACTCGGGGTTTATGACGATTTCCCGGTCGGCCGGCTCGGCTACCTCCAGTCGATCGCCTTCCGCGCCTGCCGGCTGGTGGTCGATACCGGCATTCACGCCAAGCGCTGGACCCGCGAACAGGGCGTCGAGTATTTCGTCCGGGTCAACGGCTCCAACCCGCTCGAGGTCGCGAGCGAGGTCGACCGTTATTGCGCCTGGCCGGGTCAGGCGTGCGGCTACAAGGTCGGGCAGAACCAGATCAACCGGCTGCGCGACAAGGCCAAAGCCGAACTCGGCCCGCGCTACGATTTGCGCGCATTCGATGATGCGGTGGTGCTAGGCGGCAACGTCCCGCTCGACGTTCTCGCGCTCAACGTCGAGGATTATATCGCGCGGACCAAGGGCTGAACGGCGGCTTAGGTGCCGAGGATCGACCCAAGCAGGCCGCCACTTCCGGGCGTTGCCGGGGCCGTGCCGCCGCTGCCGGCAGTCTGGTTGCGATGGGTGTAGAAATGCATCGCCACCATCGCCGCCAGGATCGGCAGGATTTTCTTGAGCACGCTCGGGTCGACCCCGCTCTTTTGTGACGCGTCGGCGGCGACTTCGCGGCTGACGTCCTTGGACCCGAAAATCTGACCGAGGATCTGGTTGCCCAGTCCGCCGGTCGCCGCACCGATCACGCTCGACAACAAGCCGCCGCCGGCGCCGCCGGCAAGGCCGCCAAGCAGCCCACCGAGGCCGCCAAGGCCCCCGGGGGCGGGAGCCGCTGCGTCGGCTTCCGACTGGATGTCGCCGGCCGCAGCCGGGACCGCTGGATTTTCCATGCCGTTGACGACGTGCGGCAACAGAGCGTTGATTCCGCTCTGCGCGGTGGCTTCGTCAATGCCAAGCTCGCTGGCGATCTTGCTCGCTCCGCCGGCGTCGTTGATTGCCGATTGAATATCCATG
>JARXKO010000023.1 GCA_030271595.1 Pseudomonadota bacterium
AGGCCCTCGGCGATGGCGGTCTTGCCGACCCCGGGTTCGCCGATCAGCACCGGATTGTTCTTGGTCCGGCGGGCGAGCACCTGGATGGTACGGCGGATTTCCTCGTCGCGGCCGATGACCGGGTCCAACTTGCCGTCGCGCGCCGCCTGGGTCAGGTCGCGGGAATATTTCTTGAGCGCTTCATAGCGGTCCTCGGACCCCTGCGTGTCGGCGGTGCGCCCGCCGCGCAGCCGTTCGATCGCGGCGTTGAGATTTTGCGGGGTCAGCCCGGCGCGGTCGAGGGCAGCGCCGACGTCGCTGCCTTTGGCCAGCGCCATGGCGAGCAGGATCCGCTCGACAGTTACGTAGGAATCGCCGGCCTTTTTGGCGATTTCGCCGGCCTGGTCGAGGATCCGCATGGTATCGCCGTCGAGCCCCGGCGCGGATGTGGCGCCACTTCCGGTCACGGTGGGAAATGTCGCGACCAGGGCATCGGCCTCGCGCTTGGCCGCTCTGCCGTCGCCGCCCGCGGCATCGATCAGCCCGGCGGCCATGCCCTGTTCGTCGTCGAGCAACGCTTTGAGCAAATGCGCCGGTGCAATCCTTTGGTGATGTTCGCGCACCGCGATCGTCTGCGCCGCCTGGAGGAAGCCGCGTGCGCGGTCGGTCAGTTTTTCAAGGTCCATGCGATCGATGCCCCAGTTTCCAGCTTCCGCCGCGATATGGCGCTGCACCAGCGCAACTCAAGGGGACAATCGCGCCACTGGCGCGGTTCATTGATGTGACAATTCCCGCGCCGCTTCGCGCCGCTCAAGCGCGATCGCGCATTGGTCGCCGCCTTCTTCGGCGGTGATTCCCCAGGTGCGATATTTCCACACGTCGATGTGAAACCGGATTCCGACGTAGAAACCGAGCCCTGCATTCTTGGCCCTGCCGGCGCGGGCATGGACCGTGCACAGCCGGCTCATCAGCGCCGTGCGCTCGAACGGGTAGCGCGGCACCAGGTCGATCCCGGTGTTGGTCATGTGGACGCTTTCCGGGCTCCCCCCGGCGCACTGGTTGAGCGCCGGATTGCGATAGGCGGACAAGGCCTCGAGCTCGCCCACCGCGGGCTTCACCTCGTCGCGGACGAAGCGCAGGCTGTTGACGATATTCGGCCACAGCGTCCGCGGCGGAACCTCGAACGGCGGCTGGCCGCATTTGGCCCAGTCGCTCGCGGTGCGTGCCAATTGCCATACCGGTACGACATCGCCGACCCCGGCGCTGGTCAAATATCCGGCATAACCCGCAAGCTCGGCTGCCTGCGCCGGATTGGCTGCGGCCCAGCTTCGATATCCGGCGAGGTCCTGGCCGGCGATGACATAGGGGCCGGCGGTGCTGGCATAGGGTTGGGACAGGCTTGCGCTGGCCACAGTGCAGATCAGCAAGGCGAGAGAGAGGGCGCGGCGCATTGCGCCATCAAACCGCGAGCGCCATTGAAAAGCAACGCTATCCTGCGCATCTTGCCGAAATGGCCCAACCGATCGAACTCGACCTCCCCCACAATCTCGGCAAGGACGAGGCGCGGCGGCGCATCGCCAATAATATCCACCGTTTGTCCGACCATATCCCGGGCGGCGCGACGGTGCAGTCGGGTTGGACCGGCGACCGCCTCGACCTTGGCATCGGCGCGATGGGCGAGCAGGTCCAGTGCTCGCTCGACGTCCAGGAGAACAAGGTTCACCTCAAGCTTGCGCTGCCCGGCATGCTCGGCATGTTTTCGGGGGCGATCGCCGGCGTGCTCAAGAGCCAAGGCGGTTTGCTGCTCGAGGATCGCAGCAAAAGCTGACGCTCGCCCGGTGCCGCCGTGGGTTGCACGCGCCTGACGAGCCTCTAGCATCACCCGAAAGAGGCAGTGGAGAGCGGTGATGCGGCATTTCGCGGTGGTCGGGTCGGGGCCGGCGGGGTTCTACACCGCCGAGGCGCTCGCCAAAGCCTATGAGGGCAGCGCCGGCAACGGGGCGCGCATCGACATCCTCGACCGCTATCCGGTGCCCTACGGACTGATCCGCTTCGGGGTCGCCCCCGACCACCAGTCGCTGAAAGCCGTCTCCAAACGCTACGACAAGGTCGCCGACAGCCCCGGGGTCGATTTCATCGGCAATGTCACCGTCGGCACCGACCTGTCGGTCGCCGAACTGCTCGAATTCTACGACGCCGTGATCCTCGCCACCGGCGCTCCGCACGACCGCAGGCTCGGCATCCCGGGCGAGGACTTGCCGGGCGTGGTCGGCTCCGCCGCATTCGTCGGCTGGTACAATGGCCATCCCGAGTTCGCCGACCTCGATCCGCTGCTGGACGGCACCCATGCCGCGGTCATCGGCAATGGCAATGTCGCGCTCGATTGCGCCCGCATCCTGTCCAAGACGCGCAGCGAATTCCATGGCTCCGACATCGTCGGCCACGCCCTCGACGCACTCGATCGATCGGCCATTCGGACCGTCACCATCCTTGGCCGGCGTGGGCCGCACCAGATCGCCATGACCCCCAAGGAACTGGGCGAGCTCGGCCATCTGGATGCCGCTCTGCCGGTTGTCGACCTCAAGGATTTTCCGCCGGTCGAGGCCGATGACGCGCTCGAGCCCGGCCAGCGCAAGTCGATCACGATCCTGCGCGAATTCAACGACATCCGGGCCAATAAGGCCAAGACCATGATCTTCGACTTCTTCGCCAAGCCGGTTCGAATCGAAGGCGCCGGCAGGGCCGAGCGGATCGTCGTCGAGCGGACCGAGCTCGACGACCAGGGCGCGGCGCGCGGGACCGGTGAGACCTATGAGGTGCCGGCTTCCCTGATCGTCACCTCGATCGGCTATTCGACCCCGCCGCTGGCCGGCGTCCCCTATGACGAGCGCGGCGGCAAGTTTCGCAACGAGACGGGCAAGATCGCCGACCAGCTCTATTGCGTTGGCTGGGCCCGGCGCGGTCCGTCGGGGACGATCGGCACCAACCGCCCCGACGGCTATGAAGTTGCGGGGCTGATCGCCGCCGCAATGCCCCCCGGCGGATCGGGCGAACGCAAGGGCGCTGCCGGCCTCAAGGCGCTGCTCGAGGAACGCGGGGTGATGGCGACCGATTATGACGACTGGCGCCGGATCGAGGAGAGCGAGGCCGCCAATGCCCGCCCCGGCAGCCCGCGCGAGAAGTTCGTCCGGGTCGACCACTGGCTTGGTGCGCTCGACCGCTAGGGAAATGAAGCCTTGCCCAGTGCGGCGCCTCAATCTATCTAGCCGCGGCCTTGGCTCCCGCCGCGACTGACCGTCGCACCTTGCGGGTTCCGGTCGGGGAGTAGCTCAGCCTGGTAGAGCACTGTCTTCGGGAGGCAGGGGCCGGAGGTTCGAATCCTCTCTCCCCGACCACTTTCCTTATGCTTCGGGGCCACCTTTCGGGGTGGCCCCTTGCAAGTCAGGCGTCGGCGCGCTCGGGAACTTTGGCCAGCGCCTTGAGCAGCGCTTCGGCGGCGGGCGCGCTCGACGGCGGGTTCTGGCCGGTGATGAGCAGACCGTCGCTCACGACGTGCGGCGCGAACACCCCGCCTTGGCTGAACTCGGCGCCCTGGGCCTTGAGCACGTCCTCGAGCAGGAAGGGAACGACATCGGTCAGTCCGACCGCGGCCTCTTCCTCATTGGTGAAGCCGGTGACCTTGCGGCCCTTGACCAGCGGCTGGCCGTCGGCGGCGGCGACATTCCTCAGCACCGCCGGTGCGTGGCACACCAGCGCAACCGGCTTGCCGTCGGCCAAGGTCTGTTCGATCAGCGCCTTCGACGTCTTGTCCTCGGCCAGGTCCCACAACGGGCCGTGGCCGCCGGGGTAAAAGACTCCATCAAACTTGGCTCCGTCGATCGACGCCAGGGTTGCGGTCGCGGCGAGCTGCGCCTGGGCCGCGGGATCGGCCTTGAAGCGTTTGGTAGCGTCGGTCTGCGCGCCCGGCTCGTCGCTCTTGGGGTCGAGCGGCGGCTGGCCGCCCTTGGGGCTGGCGAGGGTGATCGTGTGACCGGCGTCCTTGAGGACATAATAAGGGGCCGCGAATTCCTCGAGCCAGAAACCGGTCTTCTTGCCGGTGTCGCCGAGCTTGTCGTGGCTGGTGAGGACCATCAGGATGTTCATCGTTCTGCCTTTTCGCTGTGCCGCCGCCCGCTTCGCATATGGGTGCCGCAACGTTCGATTTGAAGGTCAGGCGCGGTCGATCACGCTCGAATTCACCTGGACGATCGATGTCACCCCGGTCAGTGCCATTGCCACCCGCATTTCGGCCTCGATCAGTTTGAGAATATGCGCCACGCCCGTCTGGCCGCCGCCGGCAAGCGCATAGGCCCAGGCGCGGCCGAGGAGCACGAAGTCGGCGCCAAGGCTAAGCATCCGCACTACGTCGAGGCCGGAGCGGACCCCGCCATCGGCCAGCAATTTCATCTTGCCCGCAACGGCGTCGGCGATCGCCGGCAAGGCCCGCGCCGATGACTGGACACCGTCGAGCTGGCGCCCGCCGTGGTTGGACACCACCAGTCCCTCGGCCCCGCAGCCGAGCGCCGAGCGCGCGTCCTCGGGGTCGAGCACGCCCTTGATCACCAGCGGGCCGGGCCATTGACGGCGCACCCATTCGACCTCCTTCCAGCCGACCGAAGGATCGAAATTGGCGTGAATCCAGGCCTGGAAATCGCTCAGCGGAGCCGTGCGCCCAAGGATCGGCGCGAGGTTGCCGAGGCTGTGCGGGCGGCCTTTGATTCCGACATCCCACAGCCACCCGGGGCGGGCGAGAAGCTGGCTCCAGCGCTTCAGGCCGCCACCGGCGGCGCGTGCGTCACGGTAACGCGACCCCGGCACCGCGAGGTCGACGGTCAGCACCAGCGCACCGCATTTGGCTTCCCTGGCGCGGGCGATGAGGTCGGCGACGAAGCCGCGGTCCTTGACGAAATAGAGCTGGAACCAGGGCACGCCCGCTCCGGCGGAGACCTCCGCCAGCGAGCAGGCGCTAACCGTCGACAGGACGAAGGGTATTTCGGCCGCCCCAGCAGCGCGCGCCGCCTGCACCTCGCCGCGCCGGGCATAGATTCCCGCCAGACCGACCGGGCCGAGACCGACCGGAAGCGCCCAGCGGCGCCCGAACAGCTCAGTCGATGTCTCGATCGCCGAGACATCGCGCAGCACCCGCTGGCGCAGCGCAATCGCGCGCAAATCGGCGACATTCCGCTCCAGCGTAACCTCGTCGTAGCTGCCGCCATCGATATATTCGAACAGGAAATGCGGCAGCCGCGCCTTGGCCAGCGCGCGGTAATCGGTGATCGATGCCGGCTTCACCGCCAGGCTCAGGTCGCGAAGCTGGGGTCGAGTCGATGGGCCTTGCGCAGAAGCGCGGGCCAGGCGAGCAGATTGGCGGCGACCTTGAGCCCGACCATGCCCTGCTCGGCGGCGAGCTCGGGCGTGCCCTGGGGCGGGTCGTTGCATTTGTCGCCGCCGGACAGGGCCATGATCTGGGCCTGGCACGCACGCTCGATGAAATAGAGCTTGATGAAGCATTCGCCGACATTGCCGCCGACCGCGAGCGTGCCGTGGTTGCGCAGGATCATCCCGCCCTTGTCGCCCAGATCGGCGACCAGCCGCTCGCGCTCGTCGAGGTCGGTCGCGACCCCTTCATAATCGTGAAAGGCAAGATCGGTCCGGACCAGCATCGCGGTCTGGGTCAGCGGCAGCAAGCCCTCGTCATGGGCGCTGACCGCCTGGCCCGCCGGGGTGTGCAAATGCATCACCGCATGGGCGTCGTCGCGCGCCATGTGGATCGCCGAATGGATGGTGAAGCCAGCCGGATTGGTGACGAACGGCGTCGGATCGACCGCATTGCCGTGGATGTCGACCTTGACCAGTGAGCTCGCCGTCACTTCCTCGAACATGAGGTTATAGGGGTTGAGCAGGAAATGGTGCTCGGGGCCGGGGATGCGCGCGCTGAGGTGCGTGAAGATGAGGTCGTCCCAGCCGAAATGAGCGACCAGGCGGTAGGCGGCCGCAAGGTCGACCCGGATGGCCCATTCCTCGTCGCTGACCTTGCCCTTCAGCGACGGGATGGCGACGTCGCTGAGCGGCGACATGCCGGTGATCCCGCGGTTCATCGACTCGGCTCGGTTCATTGCGGTTACTCCTACTGTGACCCTTGGCGATCGGGGTGGGCGGCGGCGAAGGGTTCGAGCGCGCAGGCATTGGAGTCGGCGCGAAGCAAGGTCGGATAGGCGTCCAGGGGAACCTTGAAGCGGCGGGCGTTGAACATCTGCGGGACCAGGCAGACGTCGGCGAGGGTGGGGGAGTCGCCCAACAGGAAGCGCCCCGAGCGCGGCCCGGCAATGGCCTCCAAGGCGGTGAATCCCTCGCCGATCCAATGCGCGTACCAGTGGTCGATCGCGGCTTGCTCCTGGCCCAAGTCATTCTTGAGATATTTGAGCACCCGGAGGTTGTTGAGCGGGTGGATGTCGCAGGCGATGGTCATCGCCAGCGCGCGGACATGCGCGCCGTCGAACGGGTCGGCGGGCATCAGCCGCGGCTCGGGATAGGCCTGGTCGAGATAGACGAGGATCGCGAGGCTCTGGGTGATGCGGTGGCCGTCGACCTCGAGCATCGGCACCAGCCCTTGCGGGTTCAAGGCGCGATACGCCTCGCCCTTCTGCTCGCTGTCGGCCAGGCTGATCTGGCGGCTGTCGTACGCGACGCCCTTGAGGTTGAGCCCGATCCGCACGCGATAGGCGGCCGAGGACTTGGCGTAATCGTAGAGGATCGGGCGGGTCATCGGCCCGCTGTTACTCCGCCCCGAGGAACGGCGCCACTACTTCGCCGGGAACGCGGATCGGGCGGCCGCTGGCCTTGTCGATAATCGCCCAGAAGGTGCGGGCGCGGACGCACGCGCGGCCGTCATTGCCGGTGAACTCCATGTGGCGGTCGAAGCGCGCCCCCTTTGGGGCCTCGCCAACCCAGGTGCGCCCGGTCACGCGGTCGCCCTCGACGGCGGCGCGCAGATAATCGATCTCGTGGCGGACGATGACCCAGAAATAGGCCTGCTTGTGCGCGGCGTCGGCGACCGCATCCCAATGCGCCACCGCCAGTTCCTCCATCCAGTTCACCCACACCGCATTGTTGACATGGCCAAGCTCGTCGATGTGCTCGGGACGGGCGACGAAGGCGCGTTCGAAGGTCGGGCGTGCGGTCATTGCGGGATCTGGGTGAGGATGAAGGCGTAGGTCTCCGCGACCTCGTGGAGCGACTCCCAGCGGCCCGATTTGCCGCCATGGCCGGCGCCCATGTTGATCTTGAGCAATAGCAGTTTGTCGTCGGTCTTGGTCGCGCGCAATTTCGCCGCCCATTTGGCCGGCTCCCAATAAGTCACGCGCGGGTCGGAAAGGCCGCCGGTGATGAGCATCGGCGGATAATTTTGCGCGGTGACATTGTCGTAGGGGCTGTAGCTTTTGATGTAGTGGAACACCGCCTCATCGGTGATCGGATTGCCCCATTCGGGCCATTCGCCGGGGGTTAGCGGAAGCGTATCGTCGAGCATCGTTGCAAGCACATCGACGAACGGCACGTCGGCGACGATCGCGCCCCACAGTTCGGGGTTCGAATTGGCCACCGCGCCCATCAGTTCGCCGCCGGCCGAACCGCCGTTGATGCCGATCTTGCCGGGCGCTGCGAAGCCCGCCGCGACCAGCCCCTTGGCAACATCGACGAAGTCGTTGAAGGTGTTGGTCCGCTTCATCAATTTGCCGTCGAGGAACCAGCGATAGCCGAGGTCGTCGCCGCCGCGGATGTGGGCGATGGCGCAGGCGAAACCGCGGTCGAGCAGGCTCAGCCGGTTGGAATTGAAGGTCGGCGCGACCGCATGGCCGTACGCGCCATAAGCGTAAAGGAACAGCCGGCCCGATCCGTCGCGTTCAAAGCCCTTCTTGTAGACCACTGAAACCGGGACTTTGACGCCGTCGCGCGCGGTCACGTCGATCCGCTCGGTGGTGTAGAGCGAGGCGTCATAGCCCGACGGAATTTCCTGGACCTTGCGAATATCGAACGCGCCCGTGTCGGGGTGATAATCGAGCACTGTCGTCGGCGTCACCATCGACGAATAGCCGACCCGCACCGTCGCTGGCGCAAACTCCGGATTGCCGTGGAAATACGCGGTGAAGCTCGCTTCTTCGAACGGCAAGGGCGTTTCCTCCCCGGCATAATTGCGCAGCGCCAGCTGATCGAGCCCCGCGACCCGGCGGGTGACCGCGAGCCAGTCGCGATAGGGGGTGACGTCGGTCAGATAGATCTCGTCCGATCCGGGGATCACGGTCGTCCACTCCGCGGGCCGCCCCGGATCGGCCTCGGCCAGCCGGAAATTGATGTGCTCGTCGTTGGTCAGGATCCACAATTTGCCGTGGGCGGCGTCGACATCATATTCGCGATTGGCCTGGCGCGGCTTGATCAGCGTCAGCGGCTGGGCCGGGTCGTTGGCGGACACGAAGCGCACTTCGCTGGTGGTGTTGTCGCCGGTGCCGATGAAGATCGTGCTTTCATCCTGGGACTTGCCGATCCCGACCGAAAAGCCGGGGTCCTCGGTCTCCTCATAGAGTGTGACCGCCTTGGCCGGATCATCGCCCAGGCGGTGGTAGCGCGCGCGATAGCTGCGCCACTGGTCGTTGACCTCGGTAAACAGCACGCCCTTGCTGTCGTTCGACCAGGTCGGCTGGCCGATGCCGACGTCGGTGACGGTCTCGATATCCTTGCCGGTGGCGAGGTCGCGGATGCGCAGCTGGAAGCGCTCCGACCCCTTGTCGTCGACCAGGGTGGCCATCAACTTATGGTCGGGGCTGACCTCCATCGCGCCGAGCACGAAATACTCCTTGCCATCGGCCTCGGCAGGCTCGTCGAAAATGATTTGATCGTCACCACCGGCAAATTTCCTGCGGTACCAGGTGCGATATTGAGCGCCGGGAGTGAATGCCCACCAGTAGAGCCAGTCGCCATCCTTGATCGGGACAGAGCGGTCGTCTTCCTTGATTCGCCCCTTCATCTCCTCGAACAGGGTGTCGAGCAGCGGCTGGTGCTTGGCTTTCCAGCCGTCGAAAAAGCTGTTTTCGGCGGTCAGATAGGCAAGGATTTCGGGGTCCTTCACGTCGGGATAGCCGGGATCGCGAAGCCACGCCCACGGGTCGTCGATGGTCACCCCGTGGCGGGTGTAGCTGTGGGGTCGCTGCGGCGCGAGCGGCGGAACAAGGCGCGGGGAAATTGTATTCATCCACCCGCGAAAACAGGATTGGCCGCGGCGCGTCCAGCCCTAATCCGCGATTTTCCTGGCCGGGCTTGGGGATAGACGAGTTCGCTCGTGCTTTGTAGAAGTGCCGAAAGGGGATTGAGCATGTCCGATAACCAGCCCGCAGCAGAGCCCGACGTCACCAAGGAATGGCGTGCGACACATGGCCAGGCCGCAGCCGCAAAGCGCCTGCGCCTGTTCGCCGTGCTGGCCTGGATCGTCGCCATCGCGGGGGAAATCGCCGGGATCGTTTTCCTCCGTCAGCACAAGTTCGACCATGGTAACCTCGGCCTGCTGATCGGCCTCCTGGTTGGAATCGCGGTGTTCGCCATTGCCGGCAGCCTGATGTGGAAAGCCGCCAACAAGCAGGATCCGGCGCGCGCGTCGGACAAGGCGAAGTTTTTCTTCCAGAACCAGCTTGGCGCGATCATCACGGTGGTCGCCTTCCTCCCGCTCCTCGTCCTGATCTTCATGGACAAGGACATGGATCCCAAGAACAAGAAGATCGCTGGCGGAGTCGGGGCCGTGCTGGCGGTGGCTGCGACGATGTTGGGGGTCAGCTGGAATCCGCCCTCGGTCGAGCAATATACCAAGGACATGAATAGCTGCGCAGCGCAGATCAAGGCCAATCAGCCGACCACTGCCTGCTCCCCCGAGGTCGCCGCCCAGGCGCAGGAAATCGCCAAGGATTCGGCCACGGTGGCCGCCGCGACGAAGGACGCCGCGCACCCCGCCGGACAGGATGTCGTCTACTGGATCGCTCCGGAAAACGGCGCCAAGACCGCGGCGACCGCGCATGTCTTCCACATCTGCCAGGCCGTCAGCCCGATGCGCGGCAAGACCGTCAATCACGGCTCGGTGACGGAGGCCTATGCAGAGAACGCGACCCGCATCACCAAGCAGATCGGGATGGAGCAAAAGCAGTGCGGGTTCACCAGCGCGACGTAAAGCCGGCGCGGTTCTACTGATTGATCCGAGACCGCGGACTGATTGAGCGGCGCGCATTATTGCGCCTTGGCCACGCAATGACCCTTTAACCGCGGGCCGCAGTGGATTAGCTGGGGGCGAACGGAGCCACGCCCATGTCCACGTATGCCGACCGCTTGAAAGCCCTGCGCGAGCAGCTCAAGGCCGACCGCCTCGACGGTTTCGTCGTCCCGCTGACCGATGAACATATGTCCGAATATGTCGGCAGCTACGCCCAAAGGCTGGAATGGCTGACGGGGTTCAAGGGCTCGGCCGGTTCGGCGGTGGTCTTGCCCGAGGAAGCGGCGATCTTCACCGACGGGCGCTACACGCTCCAGGTCCGAAGCCAGGTCGACGGTAAGGACTGGAGCTATCAGTCGGTGCCCGAGACCAGCATCGCCGACTGGCTCAAGGACCATGCGCCGAAAGGCGGCCGGATCGGCTACGACCCCTGGCTCCATACCCGCGACTGGGTGGTGAAGGCACGGGAATCGCTCGCCGCGCGCGGGGCCGAACTGGTCGCCGTCAGCCGCAACCCGATCGACCGCGTGTGGTCCGACCGGCCCGGCGCCTCAAACGCCAAGCTTGCTGTCCAGACCGACCAATATACCGGCCGCTCGGGCGCCGATAAGCGCCAGGAGATTGGCGACTGGCTGGCCGGGCAGGGCGCCGACGCAGCGGTGCTCAGCGCGCTCGATTCGATCGCCTGGGCGTTCAACGTCCGCGGCCAGGACGTGTCGCACACCCCGGTCGCTCTGGCTTATGCCTTGGTCAATGCCGACGGTACCGCCGATCTGTTCGTCGCCTCGGAGAAACTTGATGCCGACGTCCGCCAGCACCTCGGCAATGGCGTGCGTCTTCACGAACGGCACGAGTTTGAAGGCGCGCTTGCAGCCCTGAAAGGCAAGACCGTGGTCGTCGATCCCGAACGCGCCGTGGCCGCCATCTTCGATGCGCTCGACAAGGCCGGCGCCAAGATCGTCGCCATGCGCGACCCGACGATCCTGCCCAAGGCGGTCAAGAACGCGGTCGAGATTGCCGGACAGCAATCGGCGCAGGCGCGCGACGGCGCCGCGATTGCCCGCTTCCTCCACTGGATCGACGAGGAAACGCCGGGCGGCGCAGTCGATGAATTGAGCGCTTCCGACCATCTCGAGGCGCTGCGCCGCGAATCGCCGATGTTGCGCGATCTGTCGTTCGACAGCATTTCGGGGGCCGGGCCCAATGGCGCCATCGTCCACTACAAATCGAGCGAGAAAACCAACCGCAAGCTCGAGCAGGGGACGCTCTATCTGATCGATTCGGGCGGCCAGTACCTCGACGGCACCACCGACATCACCCGCACCGTGCCAATCGGTCCGCCGACGGCGGAAATGCGCGACCGCTTCACCCGCGTGCTCCAGGGGCATATCGCCCTTGCCACCGCCATTTTCCCCAAGGGCGTCCGCGGCTCGCAGCTCGACAGCTTCGCCCGCCGGCCGTTGTGGGAAGCGGGGCTGGATTACGCCCACGGCACCGGCCACGGCGTCGGCAGCTTCCTCTCGGTCCATGAAGGGCCGCAGCGGATTGCGCCGGTCGGGAGCAGCCAGGCGGGCGGTGATGAGCCGCTGGTCGCGGGGATGATCCTCTCCAACGAACCCGGTTATTACAAGACTGGAGCCTATGGCATCCGCATCGAAAATCTCGTGCTGGTGGTCGACAGGCCGGTCGCCGGGGCGGAAAAAGAGACGTTGGGATTTGAGACCCTGACCTTCGCCCCGATCGACCGCCGGCTGGTCGAGGTCGCGATGCTCAGCGACAAGGAGCGCGGCTGGCTCAATGACTATCACGCGCAGGTACTGGCGAAAATCGCCCCGCAACTCGAAGGCGCGGACAAAAAATGGCTCGAAGAGGCCTGCGCGCCGCTTTGACGCCGGCTGTCCGTTCGTGTAATGTTCTCACCAATTCGAAGCGGAGAACGCGATGATCGGCTATGTCACGCTAGGCACCAATGACCGCGACAAAGCGGCCAAATTCTACGACGCCTTGTGCGGCGAGCTCGGCGTCGGGCGGATGATGGAAAACGACCAGTTCATCGCCTGGGGCAAGCCCGACGGCGGCGCCGGGATCGGGATCACCAGGCCGTTCGATGGCCAGCCGGCAAGCACCGGCAATGGCGTGATGGTGGCGTTCGAGGCCAAGGACGAAGCCCAGGTCCAGCGGCTTTATGACCTCGCGCTCAGTCACGGCGGCGCCGACGAGGGCCCTCCAGGCGACCGCGGCGGCGGCTTTTACGCCGGCTATTTCCGCGATCCGGACGGCAATAAATTGAATGCATTCCTGATGAAAAGCGAAGGCTAGGAGTCGCCGTCGGCCTTGGGTTGAGGCCCGACAGTCTGTCGTGCCTGAGCCTTGCGCCGCCTGAGATTTTCGCGCAGCGCGGCGGCAAGCCGTTCCGCCTTCTCGTCTTTTTCCGTGGCCGCCATGATGGCCTTCCTTGACAGCTTGCTCGGGCTCCGGCCATAGGCGCGGCGCTTCCCGCGAATAAGTGCTGCCGTAGCTCAGTGGTAGAGCGCATCCTTGGTAAGGCTGAGGTC
>JARXKO010000024.1 GCA_030271595.1 Pseudomonadota bacterium
GGCCCGCGATCGCCTCCATCAGAAAGGGCCGGCAATTGGCTTCCTCCACCGGCAGGGTCTTGTTGGCGGGCGGCAGGCATTTGACCGCGTTGAGGATGATCGCGCCCTTGAGCTGCAAGCCGTCCCCGGGTTCGGCGCGATATTCGCCCTCCGCCAGGCCGAACTTGAGCAAGGTCGAGTAGAGCAATTCCCCGGCATAATCGCCGGTGAACGGCCGTCCGGTGCGGTTGGCGCCCTGCTTGCCCGGCGCCAGGCCGATGATCGCGAGCCATGCCGCGGGATCGCCGAATGCCGGCACCGGGGCGTTCCACCAATCGGGATGTTCCGCGCGGCATTCCTCGCGGAAGCGCACCAGCCGGGGACACAGCGGACAATTGCGCGGCGCTTCGGCCTTGGGCAGTGGCGACAAATCGGCGGGCTGGATCATCAGGCCGTCATTGCGAGAAGCGAAGCGACGAAGCAATCCACGCCCGCGACCCTTGGATTGCTTCGCTGCGCTCGCAATGACAAGGCGGCGCCGTGCCTCACCTCTATGCCATCGCCATCGGATCGAACCGCCGCCACGGCCGCTTCGGCAGGCCGCCGCAAGTGGTCGAGGCAGCAATTGCGCGGCTCGATGCCGACTTTGGCCTGTTCGACGCCTCGCCGATCATCCTCAACCCAGCGCATGGCGGCGCCGGACGCGATTTCGCCAATGCCGTCGCGCTGGTCGAAAGCGCGCTCGATCCCGCGGCGATGCTGCCGGCCTTGAAAGCGATCGAGCGCGACTATGGCCGCCGCCCGGGCAAACGCTGGGGCGAGCGCGTGCTCGATCTCGACATCATCGCCTGGAGCGGCGGCAAATGGCGCTCAAGCGGGCTTGAAGTGCCGCATCGCGCCGCCGCCAGCCGGGCGTTCGTCATCCAGCCGCTGGCGGCGATCGCACCGCATTGGCCGATCTACGGAAGCCTCAACGCCCGGCACTTAGCGGTGCGGCTTGCCCGGCGATCTCCGGTTCGCGGACCAGCGAAACACGCGGCATCCTGAGCCGCAGCTTCTTGTTGGTGAGGTCGATTTCGACCTGGTCGAACACGCGCAGCGCATTCATCCCCATCAACAGGGTCGGCGATCGCTCGCGGCCGATCGCGCGGAAGGTCTCGGCATCGGCGAACATGATTCCAAGGTTGCGCAAGGTAATGTCATCGAAGGTCAGCTCCTCGGCGACATAGAGGTCGCCGGTGAGGATCTTGCCAGTGACCGCGATCTGCTCGAGCGGGACTGGAGTGCCAAGCCGGTGACGGCGCTGAAGCAATTCCAGCAACGCCGGATTGCCGATCGACATTTGCGCGCCGGTGTCGATGACGATGGTTACCGGAGTGCCGTCGATTTCGGCGTCGGTCAGGATCAGATGGCCGCGTTTGAGCCGTCCGGTGACGATGATCTCGTCCTTCGCCAGGCGCCGTTCGTGAAGCGGGGTCGGGGTCAGGTACAGGCGGTCGTTCTTGAAATCGATGACGATCCGCTGCGACCGCAAGGTGTCGACTCCAAGGATCCCGTCCGCGCCCATGTCGGCGGCTTCGAGCAGCGGCGCGTCGAGCGACTGGATGGCGCGGGTCTCGAACTCCAGATCGTCGACCCGGGCAATGGCCACCTCGCTCACTCCGGCCGCGCTATGCAACGTTGCCCCCGTGCGGCGCTCGAGCTTGAGCGAATCGGCGAGCGCGCGCGACACCGCCGAGCGGTCGGCGCCGGTATCGACCAGGAAGCGATAGGGTCCGCCGCCGCCAATCTTCACCGCCACCGTCATCCGGTCATAATGGTCGGTCCGGAAGCCGAGCTCGCTCGTCGCCGGGGCTGCGGCCGGGGCGGGAGGCGCGGCTTCGCCGGGCGGTGACACCACAGGTGCGGGGGGCGATGCGGGCGCGACTTGGGTTGCAAGCAGCAATGCGGCGATCGGTCCACTCACGGTCGTTTCCGCGCGCCTCCCTGGCTGGCCTTGGCCATAAACCAATAACCCGGATTGCGCGAACGCTTGCTCACCTTGGCAATCGCAAGGCGCGCCGCTAGGGCGGCGACGCTGCGTGGGCCCTTAGCTCAGTTGGTAGAGCAACTGACTTTTAATCAGTAGGCCGCTGGTTCGAATCCAGCAGGGCTCACCAGCACTTCCACCGCAGTGACTCGACCGCGCGTTAACGGCGTCGTCGCCGCTCGGCCGTGAACAGCGCCGGGCGCAAGCCGATCAGAACCATGAGCAAACCCGGCATTGCGATCGTCAGCACAATGTCCTTGAAACCCTCGCCAAGCTGCATGCCGAGGTCGGGCCACAGCTCGACCCACAGATCCACCGCCTCGTTCCACAGGATCAACGCGCACAACCACAGGAACGGCCAGATAGAGGACAACGGCCGCCGGCTGATCAGCGCGAACCCAAGCCAGGCCAGCAGCCCGACGATCACGTGCAGCGCGTCGTGCTCGATCGACACGCTATGCTCGATGAACGACTTGCCCTGATGCCAGCGGCTCATCGCCGAGATGATCACGGCCCAGATCTGATGCATCGGCGAGCGCCCCCTAATCGAGCGCCATGTGCCGGGTCGGGCGCAGCTCCGACGGCTCGAGCGGGTCGCTCTTCACGCGGTCGGCGAGAAACGCCAGGCACATCGCGAACAGCGACGAAATGGCCGCGGTTCGGAGCGGAAAGTCGACCAGGCTATGGGCGAGGATCGCGGCCGAAGCGATGACCGCCGCGCGGACATAGGGCTGGGCTTCGGGGGAGCGCCAGGAATCGACCGCCGCCCGTCCCCACCAATAGAAGAACAACAGCAACAGAAAGACCCCCGGAAGCCCGAGCTCGAGCGCCAGTTCGGCATAATCATCATGGGCGTGGCTCGAATAGGTGTTGGTAACCTGGTTGGGGTCTTCGAAACTGTCATAGACCGGGCGGAACGTGCCGAGGCCCGAGCCGAGCGGCATGTAGGCACGCATCGCCGTGGTCGTGGTTGCAAGAATGTCCTTGCGCGATTGCACCGACCCGGCGGCGTCGGCGCCGATCCTGGTTCCGCCAATGGCCGTCGCATTGAGCGCCACGACCCCGCCGACAAGCAATAATGCAGCAACTGCGATCGCTCCCCGCCGAGCGGTCGAGCCAAGGTTGAGCACGATCAGCGCCGAGGCGGCAAGAACCGGAAGCACCAGGATGTACCCGGCGAGCGACCCGTTGATCGCGATCCCGACCACCACCACCAGCGCCAGGGCCATTGCCGCAATTGCAACGGCCGCCGATTGCTGGCGCCCGGACGAGCGCGCGCTGGCGGCGAGCGCCGCCAGGAAGGGCAGCGTTGCAAGCAACAGGCTGGCCATATGGTTGGCATTGGCGAAGAAGCCGGTCGCGGCGCCGATATTGACGATGGGATAGAGGTAATAAGGGGAGGCACTGGGGTCGGGACTGGCGAGCTGAAGCGCACCCAGCGCGATCCCGGCCAGGGCCCCGAGCGCCAAAGCGGCGACCAGGAGCGACGCGCTATAGGCGTGAAGACGCTCGATCGAGGCATAGAGCGCGAGCGGCGGGATCAGCGTCAGTACGGTTGCCAGGGTCGCGAACGGCGCGACCGACAAGGGCAATGAGGGAAGTGCCATCCCGAGCAACTGATACGCGTGAGCAAGCCCGCCGCGCGGCCCGAGCGACATCCACCACGACGGCGGCAGCGGCGCCAGCTGGATTGCCACCCAGCACAGCCCCAGGACGACGATCCACAACAGCTGGCGCGCGGGCCGCCCGGGCGGGTTCGCCGGGCGTTCGAGCGCCGCCCAGGCAAGCAGGCCCAGACCAAGCAGCTGGAGTATCATGTTCGACCAGACGCCCTGCGCGCTTCCGCCCAGAATGAGGCACAGGAACAGATAGAATGGGGCGACTGTCCGGCGCAGCTTGTCAGCCATTTGGGCCTCCGCCGTGAAGCTCGATGCTCCCAATCGTGACGTCGCTGCGCCCGCTAATGTCCTCAGCCCGGCCGTCGAGCTGGAGCCATTGGGCGGGACACCCCGGCGGCACCGTGAACTGCAACTCGAACGCACCGGGCCGCGGCATTGCTAAGGTTGCAAGGGGGATCGCCGATTTGTCGCAGCGGACCGACCACGACAGGGCCTGGGGATCCGAGATCTCACCCGCCGAGCGCAGCGCGAGCCGATAATTGCCCGGTGCAAGCAGCAGCAACTGGCGCACCAGCGGCCCACCCTGCGACCCGTAAAAGATCACATGAAGGCCCGAGCCGTGGCTTCTTTCTGCAAGACCGGCCGGGGTTTGGGCAAGGTCCCAGTTGAACGGCGGCGGCAGCCGAGCGTCGGCGAATGTGGGATCGTGAATCAACTCGCCAGCGGCATTGGGCAGGCCGCCAACCGTCGCCCACAGCGACCGCGCCGCTCCATATTGACCGCCGGCGATGGTCGCGTCGAGCAGCGGCCGGAACCACCGCGCGTCGGGACCGCGGTGCCGTGCGTCGGCGAGCGCGAGGATCGTTCGTGTATTGGCGGCATCGCCGGCCAGCGATAGCAAGATCGGGTCGACCAGGTCGGGGTGGGAGCGGAACACCGCGCGCATGTGGGGCCAATTGGCGGGGTCGCGCGCATATTGCGCGACATATTGAACACCGCCGGTGATTCCGCCGGGCGAGAGCCGGCTGAGATTGGCGACTTCGCGCAGCCCATCCTCGATCCGCCCCGATCGAAGGTAGAGTTCAGCGAGGAAATAATGCGGCGGCAAGGCGCGGCCCTGACGCGCCTCGGCAATGGAGAAGAGCTGCTCGGCGCGGGCCCCGTCGCCGGCGCTCTCGGCCGCGACCGCCCGAACCAGCAGCGGCTCGATCGCAAGCGGCTCCTTGACCGCCAGCGACTCCAGCAAGCGGGCTGTATCCGGGCCAGCCGGACGGCCGGCGCGCGCGGCCTCGCCAACCCCGGCCATCGCCAGGTTCCGCTCGACCTCGGGATGCCCAGCCCACAGCCGTTGGGCCCGTTGCGGCTCGGTTGCCGACCAGGCGGCGACACTCGCCGTTCGTACGACAGCGATGGCGATGACCAGGATGGCGGCAAGTGCAAACCAGCGGCGGATCATCGCCCACCCCTCAGTGGCCGCCAAAGGCTCATTCGTCCCCGTCGTCGTCCGCACCGCGCGGAATCATCAGGATTTCGGTGCGGTTGTCGGTGACGGTGCCATAACCGTAGCCATAGCCGTAGCCATATCCGTACCCATAGCCGTAGCCATAAGCGGTGTTGCGGTCGGCCGACTTGGTGAGAAGAACTCCAAGAATGTGCGTGCCGGTAAGTTCGAGCCGGTTGAGCGCTTCGATCGCCGAGCGGGTGCGGGTCTTGCCGGCCTCGACGACGAACGCAACACTGCCCGCGATTGCGGCCAGCAACGGGGGGTCGGCGAGGCCCAGGGTCGGCGGCCCGTCGATAATCACCAGATCATAGTCCGGCGCCACTTCCTTCAAGATATTGCCCATCCGCGGGGTCGACAAAAGGTCGGCCGGGTTGGGAGGAACCGGCCCGCTCGGAAGCAGCGACAGATTTTCATATTGCGTCAGAAGGATGTGCTTGCTCGCCGGTTCGTCGGTGGTCAGCAGCTTGCTCAGCCCGATATGTTCATTGGCCGCCTTGAACGCCGGTTTGCGCATGTCGCTATCGACCAGCAGGACCTTCTTGTGACGGCGCGCGAAATTTTCCGCCAGCGCCAGCGCGCTCGACGATTTGCCTTCGCCCGGGCGAGTACTGGTGACGAAAATGATCTTCGGCGTGCCCTTGTCCGAGCTGAAGCGAAGCGCCGCGACAAGCGCCGAATACGCCTCCGCCACGAGCGACCGGGGATTTTCCAGTTCCTCAACGAAATTCGCCTTGGACGGGGTCTTTGGAACCACCCCGAGGCAGGCCAGGGTAAGTTTCTTGCGGACATCCTCTCGAGTCTTGATGGTGTCGCTCCAGAATTCGAGCCCGATGGCACCGCCGAGTCCGAGGACGAGCCCACCGACCAGGCCAAACAGCAGGTTGGCGAACAGGTTGGGCTCGTACGGCAGGCGCGGAGCGGTTGCGCGGTCGACGATCGACACCGGCGCCACGCCGATCCCGCCGGCGACTCCGATTTCCTTGTAGCGCTGGAGCAGTGCGTCATAGAGGCTTCGGTTGGTGTCGACGTCGCGCTGGAGAATCGTGTATTGGATGCTCCGTCCGCGCAGGTTCAACACCTGCCCCTTGAGGCCCGAAACCCGCCCCTGAAGCATTTGTTCGGCGGCCAGCGCGCCGCGGTATTCGGCGAGCAACGAATTATTTCTGCCGGCTGATGTTTGCGCGGATTCGTGCCCGACCTGCCTGCCCAATTCATCGATTTGCGAGCGCAGGCTGAGCATGTCCGGGTGATCCGGCTTCATGAACGTCCGCTTTTGCTGATACTCGGCCTCCAACGCGGCCTGTTGCTGGCGTAGAGCCTGAGTGGCCGCGGTCACGTCGGCGGTTTGGCCGACGCCTTGAGATTCGCGATACGCGCCCTCGGCCGCGACCCGGCGCGCGGTCGCGGCGGCAAGCGCCTGATTGAGGGCGATCAGGGATTCGCCCTGAAGCGAATTGGTGTCGCTACCGCTTTGCTTGCCGTCGGCGGACGTTCCGCCCGTCGTGATGATCCCTTCCTTCTGGGCATAAGCGACCATTGACCGCTCGGAGGTTTCAAGATCGCTGCGGGTCTTGCCGATCTGCCGTTCGAGGAAATTCCTGGCATAGGCCGACGCCTCGTAGCGCCTTTGCAAAGCGGTATTAATGAAGCTGTCGGCGATGCCATTGGCGACCGAGGCCGAAAATTCGGGCGAGGTCGAATCGTAACTGAATTTGATCAGTTCACCGACTTCGGGCGCAATCACCTGCAGCCCGCCCGCGACCCTGCCCGTGGCCATCCGCAACCTGCTCGCCGCATCCGCGTCCTGAGGGACGAACTCCGGATTATTGGCCAGGTTGAGGTCTTCGGCCGTTCTCTCGGCCACCGCACGGCTGCCGAGCAGTCCAACCTGAGTCGCGACAAAATCGAAGGAATTGAGCGTGGCTTGCTGCTCGCGCGACTGTTCGTCGGTGACCGCGACCATCGGCGGATTGGCTTCGAGAGTCACCCACGAGCGATAGACCGGGGTCGTGAGCAGCGTTTTGAGCACCGCCAGTGCAAGCCCGGCGGCGACCGCGCCAAGGACCAACCAGCGCCAATGCTGGATAATCCGCATCAGGGTCGGGAAATCCAAAATGTTGGTCGACAGATAATTGCGGTTGCCGGGGCGGAAGGGGACGTCCGGCAATTGGCCGAATTGGCCGACCGGCCATGGCCCTTGGTCTGGAACGGTGAGGTTATTGTTCACTATGGGTCGCCTGAAGCAGGTTAACGGCAGCTAGAACGGGCGGAAAACAGACAGGATCGAAAGATTCTGGATAAGCTGTTTCTGCAGCGCCTTGATGCGCGACCCGTCGACCACGACAATGTCGCCGGGGTAAATCGGGGGATCGGGATTTTCGCCGCGACGGATCGCCTGAAGGTCGAATGCCGCCGCCTGGCGGGTGCCGTCGATGGTCCGGAACACCGCGACCCGGCGGGTATTGGCGTCATCGCTCGTCCCTTTGGCCAAAGCCATCGCCTGGAGCAGGCTGATGGTGCGCAAGACCGGGTAGGACCCCGGATCGCGAACCGCGCCATCGACGGTCACCACCCGGCCCGAGGATTCCTTGAGCGCCACGCTGACATCGGGGTTCTGCAGGTATTTCTGGCCCAGCAAGTCCGTCAGCCGCTGATCGAGTTGCGCAGTGGTCAGGTTGGCGGCCTCGACCTCCCCAATGAGCGGCAGCGAGATATGCCCGGCGAGATCGACCTCATAGTCACCGCTGAGATCCGCGGCTTTGAAAACCTTGACCGACAATTTGTCCATCGGTGCGATCTTGTAGTCGGATTCGAGCGTCGCCAGCTGGGGCGCGTCAGGGGCGGCGAGCTGCTTGTCATAAGAAATGGGCCCGCCGCGCGAGTCCATGCAACCCGCAGTCAGCGCCAAGCAGCCGGCCACAACCAACATTTTCAATCGAGAAAATTCAATCACTTGCACCCTCGAACTTTCGCGAACTTGGCGGTTATCGTCCAGTGTGATCCGGCATTTTGCAAGCGCAAACTACCCCAGCGTCCCGGTTAAGGTCGAACTTGCTGGTACACCAGTGTCGATTACCCACCGCTCGGCGCCCTGGATCGCGAGCGCTGTAAGCACGCCGCTTGCATAAGCGCCAGTGTCGATTCCAATGCGGTTGGGGCGCACCTCCACGCCGTCGGTAATGGTGTGGCCGTGGACGACGACGAAGCCGTGATCGCTGCGATCGCCGAGGAACGGTTCGCGGATCCAGCGCAAATCCGATTGCAATTGCTGTTCAAGGCCGACCCCCGGCCTGATTCCGGCATGGACGATGAGGTAATCGCCGAAACGGAAGCTGTCGGCAAAGCCGTGCAGGAAGCGCGAATGTTCCGCCGGGATCGCGCCGCGGATGGCGGCCACGGCTTCGGCCTCGCCCAGCGCCGCAAGCCCGGCCGGGTCGAGGCCGTAACTGGCCAGGCATTGGGCGCCCCCGAATTTGAGCCACTGCCCGATGTGCGACGCGTCGCCATCGAGAATTCGGAGCATGACCTCCTCGTGATTGCCAAGGATGAAAACGGTTTTGGCGCCCGGCCGCCGGTACGTCCGAAGCAATTCGATCACCGCGGCCGAATCCGGTCCCCGGTCGATCAGATCGCCGACAAAGACGAGCACGACCTTTTTCGCCGGCAAGCGCTCGAGATCGCGGTCGATCTTCGCCAGCAATTCCTCGAGCAGGTCGAGCTTTCCGTGAACATCGCCGATGACGTAGGCGCGATAATTGCGCGCACCCTCCGGCAGGCGGCTTCGAGGCGGGGTTTTTCTGAACATTTCGTGTGCTTAGAGGATGGCCGCTTGTGCCAGCGCGTCAATGTAGCAGGCATGAACGAGCCCCTGGTCGAACTCGCGTTCCATCTTGGCGCGACCGGCGCGGCCCAGCTCGGCCAGGGCGGCCGGGTCGAGCGCGGCCATGCGCGCCATCGCTTCCGCCAGCGATCCGATCGAGCGCGGCGCGCACAGATAGCCGCTGACCGCGTCGTCCACCGCCAGCCGGCACCCCGGCATGTCGGTGGTGATGACCGGCTTCCCCATCGCCGCGGCCTCGAGCAATATGTGGGGTACGCCCTCGCGATAATAGCTCGGCAGGACGACGCAGTCGGCGGCGGCGATCACGGGCCTGACATCGTCGGTCGAGCCGAGATATGTCGCGGCGCCATCGGCTTGCCATTGCTCGAGCGCGGAGCGCGCCACGGCGCTTGGCCCGGGCTCGACCAGGCCAAGGATGTGCAGCGCGACGTTTTCGCCTTGTGCTCTCAGCCGGGGTCCGGCGGCGACAAATTCGGCGACGCCCTTGGCCTTCAGCAAACGCCCGGCGAAGAGGAAGGTGAATGGCCGTGGCGCCGCTCGATCGGCCGGACGAGGCGCGAAATAGTCAAGGTCGATCCCCGACCCCGGCAATAGCCGCGCCTGATCGGCGGCAACGATCCCGCGCTCGATGAACAGGTCGCGGTCGTCGGGGTTTTGGAAAAAGACCGTCGCCGGGCGCCGCAGCGCGCGGCGATACAGCACCGCAACCAGCCGCTGCAGCGGGCCGCCGCCAGCGAATACCGCGCCGAGGCCGCTGATATTGGCGAATAGCGGAATACCGAGCGAGCGCGCGGCGAGCGCGCCCCAGATATTGGGTTTGGCGGTGAAGCCGACGAAGGCCGCGGGCTTGAGCTGACCAAGCAATCGCCGATAGCGCGCCAGCAAGGCCAGATCGGCAAGCGGCGAGCGGCCGCGCGGCTGCATTGCGAGCGGATGGAAGCGCGCGCCAAGGGCCCGCACCGCCTCGGCCTCGGGCCCGTCGGGGGCGATGACCGCGACTTCGCAGCCCGCCGCGATCAGCGCCTTGATCAGTCCCGAACGGTAATTGACGATATTCCAGGCAGTGTTGGCCGCGACCGCGATCAGCGGCATCAGCCGCTCGTCAGCTGGAAGCGCGGAATGACGACGTCGAACGCGCTGCCTTCCTCGTCGACCATGCGGTAGCTGCCGCTCATTTCCCCGCTCGGCGTGTCGAGCGGACAGCCCGAGACATAATCGTAGCTGGCCTCCTCCGCGATCAGCGGCATTTCCCCGACCACGCCCTCGCCGACCACTTCGTGAACCCGGCCGCGGCCATCGACGATGGTCCAGCTGCGTGACAGCAATTGGACCGCCTTGTCCGAACCATTTTCGATGCGCACATGATAGGACCAGAACCACCGCTCCGACGCCGGATCGGACTGTTCGGCGAGATAGCTCGCCGCGACGCGCACCGCGATGCCGCGGGTCACCGCGACATTGGGGAACAGCATGGCGAGGGCATCGACGGTCACTTGCTTCACCTAGGCGAGGAGCAGTGCGCAGACAATCGTCAAAGGCTGCCGGCGCGGCGCAACTTGTCAACCAGCCGGGCACGCGCGCCAAGGATGATCTCGGCCCGGCCAGTGAGAAGGTCGCGCTCGAGGAAATGGCCGGTGAGCTTGAGGCCCTCGCCGATTTCGGCCCAGCTGGCAGCGCCGCCGGCGCGCAGGAACGGCGGCAGAGCGAGCAACTTGCCGGCATAAGGTTCGGCCTCGGCGGCGCTGACCGCCCGGCCGGAGCGCGGACTGACTGCAATCAACTGCGCCTCACGGCCGGTCACTACGCAGCGATCGAGGTCGAGGCCGAAGCCCAGTTCGGCGAGCAGCAGCAATTCGAACCGCACCAGCGCCGCGCCCCAGCCCGACGCCGCGGGCGCCGCCTCGATTGCGTCGAGCAGCCCGCCGAGCGCGTCATAGAGCATCGGAAAAGGCTGAGCTTCGGGAAGCACGGTCGCGGTCAGCACCGTCGACCATTCGATCGCCGCCGCCGGCAAGGGCTCGCTCAACAAGGGCGCACGGCTGTGGACCAGTTCGACGGTTGCCTGGGGCAGCTGGGCGTCGGTGCGGGCGCTGAACTCCGCCGCGACCAGATTTCCGCCGATGAGCACCGGGCGCAGGCGGCGGCTGCGGGCGCCGCGGACATAGGCCGCCTGAAGACCATGGTCGCGGGTGAGCAGGCGAACCACCGCGCCATGTTCGCCGTGGCCGCGCAGCGCGCAAAAAATGGCGGCGGCGCCGAATCGCATCGCTCAGCCGCCCGGGTGGAAATAATCGTACAGCTGGCGCGCCATCGCGCTGCTGATCCCGGGTGCTTTCTCGAGGTCTTCCAGAGCCGCGCCCTTGACCGCGCGCGCGGTCCCGAAATGCATCAGCAAGGCGCGCTTGCGATTGGGTCCGATCCCGGGGACCTCGTCGAGCGTCGACGCAGTGAGGTTCTTGGCGCGCTTGGCGCGGTGGGTGCCGATGGCGAAGCGGTGGGCCTCGTCGCGCAATCGCTGGAGGTAGAACAGCAGCCCCGAATTGGGCGGCAAGGTGACTTCGCGGCCGCCGGGCATGTGGAAGGTCTCGCGCCCGGCATTGCGGTCGGGGCCCTTGGCGACGCTGATCACCGGAACGTCGCTGACCCCCTGCTCTTCCATGATCTCGAGCACCGCGCCCAATTGGCCCTTGCCGCCGTCGATCAGCAACAGGTCCGGCCATTCGCCATGCTCGCGATTGGGGTCTTCCTTTTCGAGCCGGGCGAAGCGCCGGGTCAGCACCTCGCGCATCATCCCGAAATCGTCGCCCGGCGTGATCGCGCTCTTGATGTTGAACTTGCGGTAGTTGTTTTTGCGGAAACCCTCTGGCCCCGCGACGACCATCGCGCCGGTGGCATTGGTGCCCATGATGTGGCTGTTATCGTAAATCTCGATCCGGCCCGGCGGACCGTCGAGTTCGAATACTTCGGCCAGCTCGCGCAGCAATTTCCCCTGCGTTGTGGACTCGGCCATTTGCCGGTCGAGCGCTTCACCGGCGTTGCGAATCGCCTGATCGACCAGCCGCCGGCGGGCACCGCGCTGGGGGCGCTCGATCTCGACCTTGCGCTCGGCCTTGGCGGTGAGTGCCTCGGCAATCAGTTCGGCCTCGGGCAGATCGCGGTCGAGCAGGATCCGCCGCGGTGGCGGGACATCGTCGTAGAATTGCATGAGGAAGTCGCTCATCACCTCGGCTTCGGGGACGTCGGCGACATGCGCGGGGAAGAAGCTTCGATGGCCCCAATTCTGCCCGCCGCGAATGAAGAACGCCTGGATGCAGATGGTCCCGGCCTTGCAGGCGAGAGCGAAAATGTCGCCGTCGCCGAGCCCTTCAGCATGGACGGTCTGCGACCCCTGGATGTAGGTCAGCGCGCGCAGCCGGTCGCGATAGACCGCCGCCAGTTCGAAGTCCTTTTTCTCCGCGGCCTCCGCCATTTGCTTGCCCAGCCGCGCCTGGACCCCGGTCGATTTGCCGGCCAGGAACAGCTTGGCGTCGGCCACCAGCTCGGCATAATCATCCTTGGCGATGCGGTCGACGCACGGCGCCGAGCAGCGGCGAATTTGATAGAGCAGGCAAGGCCGGGAGCGGGTTGCGAAAAAGCTGTCCGAACAACTTCTTAGGAGGAACAGCTTCTGCAGCGCGTTAAGCGTCGACGTGACCGATCCAGCGCTCGCGAACGGGCCGTAATATTGGCCCTTGGTGCGCCGCGCACCGCGATGCTTGCGCACCTGCGGGTAGGGATGATCTTCGCGCAGGAGGATGAACGGGAAGCTTTTGTCGTCGCGCAGCAGCACATTATAGGG
>JARXKO010000025.1 GCA_030271595.1 Pseudomonadota bacterium
CCCACAGCATCACCGTCCCGCCGCCATATTCGCCCTTGGGGATGGTGCCTTCGAAAGCGGCATAGCCGAGCGGATGATCCTCGGTGCGCATCGCCAGCCGCTTGTCGGCGGGGTCGATCGACGGCCCGCGCGGCACCGCCCAGCTCTTGAGCACGCCGTCCATCTCAAGCCGGAAATCCCAGTGTAGGCGGCTTGCGTCATGCTTCTGGACGACGAAGCTATTGCCCTTGGCGCGGCCCTTCGTTCCCTTGGGCTCGGCGGTTTTGGCGAAGTCGCGCTTGGAATTGTAGGTCGCAATGTCGAGCTTGCGCGGCATTGCGTCAGGCCCGCTTACGCGCCGGCGCCGCTTTCTTCGCCGGAGCCTTCCTCGGCTCTGATTTCTTCGCCGAATCGCCGCTTTCGATACTCTTCTTGAGCGCCGCCATCAGGTCGACGACGTTGGAGCCCTTGGGCACCGCATCCGACGAGCGGTCCTGGATCACGCGCTTGCCCTTTTTCTTGATCTTTTCGGCGATCAGGCCCTGCAGCGCCTCGATATAGCGGTTGTGGAAGGTCGCCGCATCGAAGTCCCCAGCCTTCTTCTCGATCAGCGCCTCGGCCATTTCGAGCAAGTCTGCCTCGGGTTTGGAGTCGCCGATATCGCGGAAATAGGAGGAGGCCTTGTGCACTTCATCGGCGTAGCGGAGCGTCTCAAGAACCATCCCGCGGCCGCACGGCTTGAGGCTGACGACATATTCCTGGCCGCGCATCGCGAGCTGGCCGATGCCGACTTTCTTGGTCCGCTTCAGGGCCTCGCGCAGGACGACGAAGGCTTCTTCCGCGAGATCGTCGGCGGGGACCACGAAATAGGGCTTGTCGTAATAAATCGGATCAATGTCGGAGAGGTCGACGAATTGGCTGAGCTCGAGCGTCTTGCGGCTCTCGAGCTTGACCTTCTCGATCTCCTCGGGGTCGAGCAGGACGTATTCGCCCTTGTCGACTTCATAGCCCTTGAGGATGTCGTCGCGGTCGACGGGCCCAATCCCCGGAACGACCTTTTCATAGCGGACGCGCTGGCCCGACGGCTCGTGAACCTGGTGGAAGGCAATCGATCTGCCAGCCCGGGTGGCGGGATAGATTTCGACCGGGATGCTGACCAAAGCCAGCTTGATGATTCCCCGCCAGGTGGGTCGCGCCGCCATCATTTGCTCCACTAGATAGGTTCGGTGCCGATTCAATTATCACGAAGCGGAGTCGTTCCCTGTCGCCTGCTTCAAATCGCGCACCAGCGCAGCGACATCACCACCGCCCGCCGCGCAATCGACGATCGCCGAGCCGCAAATGACTCCCGCTGCACCGGCGGCAAGCGCTGCACGGACGTGATCGGGAGTGGAGATGCCGAAGCCGAACACCGGCGGCGGTGCGCCCGCAGCCTTGAGCGCTGCAACCAGCGCAGGATCGAAGCGCGCCTCGGCGTGGGTGCCGGTGATCCCGGCGCGGCTGACGCAATAAGTATAACCTTGCGACAACCGGGCGATCCGGACAAGCGTGTCCGCCGGAGTGTTCGAGGCCGCGATGAGGACCGGGCCCAGCCCCGCCCCGCGCATCGCCTCGGCCCAAGGCTCGGCCTCGAACGCGGGCAAATCGGCGATGAGCAGGCTATCGGCGCCCGCTGCGGCCGCCTCATCAAAGAAGCGCTCGCGGCTTCGGGCGACAACCAGATTGGCATAAGTGAGGATGCCGATCGGGATATGCGGGTTGCGCTCGCGGACCTTGGCGATGAGCGCGAAGCAATCGGCCGTGCGGACTCCGGCGGCGAGCGAGCGCTGGGCCGCGGCCTGGATCACCGGGCCGTCGGCAACAGGATCGGAAAAGGGGATTCCGACTTCGATCATATCGGCCCCGGCGGCGATGACCGCGCCGAGCAAGCCAAGGCTGGTGTCGAGGTCGGGATCGCCGAGCATGAGAAAGGCGCCGAACGCGCCTTCGCCTCTGGCGGCGAGGCGATCGAACATCGCGGCATAGCGGCTCATGCGGGTCGCCCCAGCAGCGCCTGCGCTTGAGCCACATCCTTGTCGCCGCGACCCGAGAGCCCGACCAGGATCATCTCATCGGGATTGTCCCTGGCACGCTTCAGCGCATGAGCGAGCGCGTGAGCGGATTCGAAGGCGCACAAGATGCCCTCCTTTTCCGCCAGCAGGCGAAATGCCGACAGCGCCTCGGCGTCGGTCGCTCCAACATAGCGCGCGCGCCCGCTGTCTTTGAGGTGGGCGTGTTCGGGGCCGACCGCGGGATAATCGAGGCCCGCCGAGACCGACCAGCTGTCGCTGATCTGTCCGTCTTCATCCTGCAGCACATAGGTCTCGGCGCCGTGGAGGATGCCGGGTCGGCCGCGCAGCAGTGTGGCGCCGTGATCGCCGCCGTCGAGGCCCTTGCCCGCGGCTTCGACCCCGACCAACGTGACAGCCTCGTCGACGACGAAATCTGCGAACAGCCCGATGGCGTTGGAGCCGCCGCCGACGCAGGCCATGACCGTGTCGGGCAAACGTCCTTCGCGCTCGAGGATTTGGGCGCGGGCTTCCTTGCCGATGATGCGCTGGAACTGCCGCACCATCAGCGGAAAAGGATGCGGACCGGCCGCGGTACCGAGCAGATAATGGGTGGTCGCGAAACTCGCCGACCAGTCACGCAGCGCCTCGTTGATAGCGTCCTTGAGGCCCTGCGCGCCGCCGGTTACCGGCACCACGGTCGCGCCCATCAATTGCATTCGGAAAACATTGAGCGACTGCCGCTCGACATCCTTGGCACCCATGTAAATTACCGTGTCAAAGCCGAACAGGGCGCCGACGATCGCGGTCGCGACGCCATGCTGTCCGGCACCGGTTTCGGCGATCAGCCGGGTCTTGCCCATGCGCCTGGCGAGCAGCGCCTGACCGAGCACCTGATTGGTCTTGTGCGCGCCGCCGTGGAGCAGATCCTCGCGCTTGAGGTAAATGCGTCCCGGGAGGTTACGGCAGCGAGTCAGCGGGGTCGGGCGGCCGGCATAATTGGCCAGCAATTCATCGAGCTCGGCGCGGAACGCCGGATCCTCCTCGCTGTCGAGGAAGGCGGCCTCGAGCTGCTCGATCGCCGGCATCAGGATTTCGGGGACAAAGGCGCCGCCGAAGCGACCGAAGCGTCCGTTCAGGCGCATTGCAAAAGCTCCTGCCTGGAGGGCGAGCGCACGGCTTCGAACAAGGCCGCGATTTTCGCCGGGTCCTTGCGGCCGGGCGCCTCGTCGACCGCCGAGCCGACATCCACCGCATAAGCGCCGAGCGCGGACGCGGCGCGGACATTGTCCGGGCCGATGCCGCCAGCGATGATGCCGCACGCAAGCGCCGGATGGCCGGCGACGCGCTTCCAGTCGAACGCTTTCCCCCCGCCGCCCGTGCCGTTGTCGAACAATGTGCGGTCCCCGCCACGCAGTGCAACTGTCTCGCTGGCGTCGATCGCGGTCCAGATTTCGCAGTCTTCGGGTAAAGCTGCGCGGAGCGCGGCAATGTCGGCCGTGGTTTCGTGCCCGTGAAGCTGGACCGCGTGAAGGGCAAGCGAGCGCGCAATGCCGACGACATCGAACGTCGGCGAATTACGAAATATGCCGACCGGTTTGATGCCGTAAAGTCGCGCAATGTCAGCCAATTGCTTCGCCTGCGCGGCCGTAACGGCACGTGGACTTTCGGGCACGAGCACCAGCCCGGCAAAGGTCGCCGGCCGCCCCGCTTCGATGTCGCCAAGACGGTTGAGCCCACACAATTTCACTCGCCCGAAAGCCAGCGTCCGCCCCGCCTCGGCGGGATCGGTCGAGCGCATCAGCGCGCTGCCAACCAGAAAGCCGTCGACCAGGCCCGATAGCCGGTCGATGTCGCTTCGCCTGCTGATCCCGGATTCGCATACCAAAGTCCGGCCCCGGGCGAGAGGCGCAAGCCGCTCGGTGGTCGCGAGGTCGACCGAGAGATCGCGGAAATCGCGGTTGTTAATCCCGATCAGGGTCGCTCCGAGCGCCAGCGCGCGGTCCATTTCGGCCTTGTCATGGACCTCGACCAGCACATCCATTCCGAAGCGCCGCGCCTCGGCGATGATCGCCCGCGCTGCTTCGTCATCGAGCAACGACAGCATCGCCAGCACTGCATCGGCGCCGTGCAGCCGCGCCTCGACCACCTGTTCGGGCACAAGAAAGAAATCCTTGGCCAGGATCGGACCCGAGAATGCGGTTCGAGCGACCGCCAGATCGGCGAGCGAGCCGTCGAACCGCGGGCTATCGATCAACACGCTCAGGGCATCGGCCACTCGGTCGTACCCGCGCGCGATGGCCGCGACATCGGCGGCGGCGCGGATGACCCCGGCGGACGGCGACGCCTTCTTGATTTCGAAGATGAAACGCGCGCCCGGCCGGGCGAGTGCATCTTCGAGGCTAAGCGCCGTCCGCGCCGCCTGCGCCCGCATGGCATCGATCGCGACGCCGTCGAAACGGCGGGCGATTTCCGTGCGCTTGGACGCGGCGATCTCGGCGAGGATTCCGGCTGGCTCAGTCATTGCTGGCCTCGACGAAGCGGTCGAGCACTTTGCCGGCGCCGCCCGAGCGGAGGGCGTGCATCGCGGCGGCTACTCCATCCCTCAAGGTCGCGGCTGTGCCCGCGGTCAGCAGCAAAGCGCCGGCATTAAGCGCGACAATATCGCGTTCGGCTTGTTCGCCGCCGCCGTGGAGTAAGGATTGCAGCCGGGCGCCGTTCTCGGTCGCATCGCCGCCGGTCACCACGTTCAGCGGCGCGCGCTCGAGGCCAGCATCCTCGGGCGTGACCTCAATCTCTTCCATTTCGCCGTCGGACAATTTGATCGCCCGGGTCGCGGCGTGGAGCGCGACTTCATCGACTCCGCCGCCGTGGACTACCAGCGCCTCGCGTACGCCCAGGGCGTCGAGAGTCTGGGCGATGCGCCGGAGCATCCTGGGATCGGCGACGCCGAGCAACTGCACCGGCGGCCGAGCTGGATTAATGCACGGCCCGAGCAGGTTCATCACCGTCCGCACCTGCAACTGGCGGCGGACCAGGGCGGCATGCTTCATCCCCGGGTGATAGGCCGGCGCGTAGAGGAAACAGAAGCCGGTTTCGTCGAGCAGGCGCCGGGCGGCCGGCGGCGGCACGTCGAGCCGGGCGCCAAGCGCTTCGAGTACATCGGCCGAACCGCACAGCGAGCTGACGCTGCGATTGCCGTGCTTGGCGACCGGCAGTCCGGTGGCGGCCGCGACAAAGGCGCTGGCGGTGGAAACGTTGATCATCCCCGAGCCATCGCCGCCGGTGCCGCAGCAATCGGCGAACAGATAATCGGGTCGATCGAAGGCGGCGGCGGCGGCAGACAAAGCGTGGGCGGCGCCGATCATCTCGTCGGCCGTTTCGCCTTTCATCCGGAGCGCGATCAGCATCCCCGCGATTTCGGCCGGCTCGAGCTTGCCCAGGACCAGCCGCTCGAACAGATGCTCGCTGTCTTCGGCGGTCAGATCCTCGCCGGCGAGCAGGCGTGGAAGCGGGTTGGGGACGGGTTGCCCGTCATCGAGATTGCCGATGACGGACGAGGCTGCGGCGTGAAGAGCGGACTGAAGCATGGAAAAATCCTGAATTTCGGGCAATAAAAAACCCGCCATCGGGCGGGCGGGCAGACGAAGATCGAAGGGTCAGTCGATCAGTCGTGCCATCGCGCCGCGGGTGCGGGAACGCTCCACCACCACAGGCGGACATTGGCGGTCGCGGCGATGTTGCTCGATTGCTTCACAGGGCGGATTGCTAGGGGTCGAACCGCCAGCGGTCAAGCCGCCGGTTGACGCGGCGGCGCTGGCGATGGCATTGGCGCGGACGCCCGAAACGGGCGGGTGTAGCTCAATGGTAGAGCAGAAGCCTTCCAAGCTTACGACGAGGGTTCGATTCCCTTCACCCGCTCCAATCCCAGCAGTCCGGGGGGCTGTTGGATGGAGCGCCGGAGCGAAGCTACAGGCGACAACAGGCCTACCCACGGCTTAAGCCGTTGACAGCCCCCCGCCTCGCCGCCATGTCGCCCGCCTGCCGAGAGCATGGACAGGTGGCCGAGTGGTTAAAGGCAGCAGACTGTAAATCTGCCCGCGCAAGCGTACGCTGGTTCGAATCCAGCCCTGTCCACCATCACAAAGTTAGCGGTTTTAGCCATTACTGACCGCCGCGGATGGCTATTAAGTACTCACTCCGCCTTTTCGACGCTTTCACGTGATCAGTCTTACTTTTCCGCCAATTTCCGTTGGCTCTCCGCGCTTCCGCGCTACATGGCCGATACATGATGAGACACAAATTGGCGCGGCATGATCCTCGTCAGCCGCTCGATCCCTTATGTCTGCTTTCGACCCATTGCGGACATTAGCATTCTCCCGTTCAGCGGTGTATCGCTATTTCCAGATAACGATGGGGGTCGCTTTGGTACAAAGTGGGAAACGGGGTGTTGCGAACACCGGGTTAAGTGAGCCTTCTGTCGATAAGGTTAGCGACATCCTCAAGTGGATTTTGCTAGCTGTCGCGATCGTCTGTTTTGGTCTTTTGGGCTGGGCAACCGTCCGCACCTACGATCAGGCACCACCCCACCCTCAAGCCTTCACGGATCGTGCAGGCAATATCATCATTTCGGCCGACGACATCGTTGCCGGTAAGGGCGGCTTCCAGAAAGCCGACCTCATGGATTACGGCAGCATCTACGGCATGGGTTCCTATTTTGGAGAGGATTACACTGCTTCGACCCTGGTCCGACTCGGCGTCCTCACCAAACAGAGTCTCTCCCACTCGGGCGCTCTGCCGCCCAGCACGACGGCCCCTGCCAACAAGTCCCTTGCCGTCACTGGTCCCGATGGGACGCCGCCGGAGCCCACGGCGCCGGCGGCCGCTTCGCCCGCAGAGGCACTAGATGACGCAGCTATCACCGCGACGATGCAGAAGCAGCTACAATCGATCGATCTCACCCAGCCTAAAGTCGTGTTGCCGGACGCGTTGGCGGAGGCCGTTCGGACGGCCCAAGCCGAGCTCACGACGAAGTTGAACACGATCAATCTTTCTGCCGGATGGGTCCCGGCAAAAAGTCTCAACCCTGTTCTTCGCCGGCAAACGGCGGACTTCATCATTTATTCTGCGATCACGACCGTCGCACGGCGACCCGGCCATCCCAACGTCTCGTGGACCGAAAACTGGCCTTATGAGCCGACGGTTGGCAACACGCCGACGACCAATACCTTCCAGTGGACCTGGATGAGTTTCTGCTTCACGTTTTTCGCAATGGGGTTCGTGCTGTGGCTCTACCGGGCCTATCTCGACGACCCTGACGACGCGCCCATGGAACGCGGTCTTGCAGTTTATCGTGCGCTCACGCCCAGCCAAATAAAAACCGGCAAATATTTCATCGTCGTCGCGCTGGTGTTCCTTGCATCCCAGGGTGCTGGAGCGATTATGGCGCATTCCTACTATGAGCGCGCGACCTTCTACGGCGTGCAGCTGAATTACATCTTGCCGTTCAATTTCCTCCGAAGCTTCCACATTCAGGCGCCAATTATCTGGATCGGACTTGGCTGGATCGCGAGCGGGTTGTTTATCGCGCCCGCTATAGCCGGCGGCCGCGAGGCCAAGGCTCAAGGCGTCCTCGTCGACATCCTGTTCTGGGTCTCGCTGTTCGTCGTCGTCGCCGCGCTGCTCGGCAACTACCTCGGGATCCAGGGCGTGATCGACAAAGGTTGGTTCTGGTTCGGCAATCAGGGCTTGTCCTACATTCAATTCGGCCGTTTTTGGCAGATCCTGTTCTTCGTCGCTCTGCTCAGCTGGAGCGGACTCATGTTCCGCGCCTTGTGGCCGACTCGCGACACGGTCATCGAAGCGACCCGCCAGTTCTGGACCGGCAAAATCCGGCTCGAGCATCTGATCTGGGCTGCCACGCTTAACGTCGCCGTCTTGTATATCTTTGGCATGATCCCGCTGACGGGAATCGAGAAGTCTTTCACGATCACTGATTTCTGGCGATGGTGGGTAGTCCACCTGTGGGTCGAGCAGTCGTTCGAGTTCTTCGCGGTGGCGATGAGCGCATATCTTTTGATGTCGCTCGGCCTCGTTTCGCGCAAACTCGCCGAGCGATCGGTCTACCTCGAGCTTATCTTGATTTTCCTCGGCGGCGTATTGGGCACCGGCCATCATCTTTATTGGGGCGGCGGCGGGGGCATGTGGGTCCCGCTTGGAAGCATGTTCTCGTTTATCGAAGTGCTGCCGCTTGTACTGCTAATCCTCGAAGCAATCTCGCAGCACCGCCTCATCAAGGGCTCCGCCACCTTTGATTACGGACTCGCCTATCTTTACATCCTGGGCTCCGCGTTCTGGAATTTCGTCGGCGCCGGTGTGTTCGGCGGAGGCACCCTCAACGCCCCGTTAGTCAATTATTATGAGCATGGCACGTTCCTCACGCTGAATCACGCGCACACCTCGCTATTCGGCGCATTCGGGCTGCTGGCACTGGGCCTCATTTACTTCTGTCTGCGCTATCGGGCCGGCCCCGATGCCGAGTTCAATGAAACGCCAGGCAGGATCGCGTTCTGGTGTTATAACGGCGGGCTGGTGTTGTGGATTTTCCTTCACTTCTTCCCAATCGGTTGGTCGCAACTGAACGCGGTCTACGAGCATGGATACGCCTGGGCCCGCAGCCAGGCTTTCTATGATCAGATGCTGTTCTGGCAGTGGATGCGGTTGCCCGGAGACGTGGTGTTCTCGGCTGGTGGCATACTGATGGGTTGGGATTTCCTGATGAAGCTGCGTAAACCGCGCTGGGACGCGCAGAAATCGAACTTGGGAGAAAGGCCGGTCGCGGCGGAGTGAATCGTCGACGGCCGCGACACGATTTGGACCCCGCGCATGAACTGGATCGCGGGCCGATGATCACGCGTGGCGAGCAGATGCTGGCGCTCCGAAAACGCCGCATGGCTGAGGCTCCGCCTGTTCTGCGCGGAGGATTTCGCCCGTTCTTCCTTGGTGCCGCGCTGTGGGGGGTGTTGGCCCTCTCGCTTTGGCTTTGCAGCCTGGCCGGTGTCTTTCACCTCCCGACCGCATTGGAACCTGTCAAATGGCACCGACATGAGATGCTATTTGGCTTTGTTGGTGCAGCCGTGGCCGGCTTTTTGCTCACCGCAATTCCTAACTGGACAGGGCGGTTACCGATTGCAGGCAAACCGCTTCTCGCGCTTTTCGTCTGGTGGTTGTGCGCGAGGGCCGCCCTGCTCACGTCTGCGCTTGTTGGCCTTCCATTGGCGGCAACACTGGACGTTGGCTTCTTCGCCGTTCTGACGGGCGTCGGCACGCGCGAAGTGTTTGCCGCTAAAAAGAGCAATTTTGCAATTGTCGCTATGGCTCTGTTCTTCACGTTGGCGAACGCGGCAGATTATGCCGGAAACGTTGGTGTCATTCCCGATGTCGGATGGCAGGCGGCCATCGCGGTCATCATCGTTTTGATCTCGATCATCGGCGGCCGCATCATTCCCTCTTTCACGCGCAATTGGATGACCATACAGGGGGAACGCGCGCGCTTGCCTCGACAGCCGGGCGCGCTTGATCTGCTGGTGATCGCCGCAACGGCTATTTGTCTTTTATTCTGGATTGCATTCCCGAAAAACACGCTCACCGGCGGCATGCTGATTCTTGCAGCCGCCCTCCAGCTTATCCGACTTTGCCGATGGGGTGGAACTCGAACCCTGAACGATCCTCTCGTCCTCATTATGCACGTGGGCTATCTCTGGATCCCGGTCGGATTATTACTGCTTGGCCTCAGCCTTGCCGGGTTCCCCATTAACAGTAGCGGCGGCATCCACGCGCTCACTGCGGGAGCGATGACGACGATGATCCTGGCTGTGATGACCCGCGCGACACTTGGGCACACTGGGCGACCATTGACTGCAAGCGCGGGAACGGTCGTCCTTTATATCTGTGTGACTTTGGCTGCTCTGATAAGGGTCGGAGCTTCTCTTGGGCTAGGTCCATATCTGGCAATGCTCGAGATTTCAGGCGTGGCCTGGGCCACCAGCCTGGTACTGTTCCTGATCATTTACGCGCCAATGCTGTGGCATCCGCGCGTGGAGCAGGAAGAAGCATAAATGCACTTATCGCTTCGAGAAAAGACCCTTTCAACGCCTAATGCTCGGGCAAATCTGATCAATTTGGTCATGTCCGCTTTCCACCCAAAGCTGCCACTAACATCCGAACCGGTAGCGCCCGAAATAGGTGCTAATGCACGTGCGGCCCCAGCTCAGTGCGAGTGCATTGCCATGCTGTCATCTGCGTCCGCCGCGATGCGCAGGTGCTCCATCATGCCATGATCGCCGTGATATGAGATGTGGCAGTGCATCAGGAAGTCACCGGTGAACCGTTCGTAGCGCGTCCTAAACGTGACCCGAATATCCTTCTTCACCACTATCGTGTCCTTCCACTCCCCTTTCAGACCCGCATAATCAGGGTCGAACGCGGGGCTCTTCGGATCCGTAACATCACGTCCTGCAGAATCCTCGATGGACGCGACCTGAAACGGATTCACGTGGATGTGTAACGGGTGATCTTCGTTCAGTGAGACGGCCTGCCATTCTTCCGCCTTCCCGAGCGGCAGAAGCTCGTCGACACGGTGGTCGTCAAAGGTCCTTCCGTTGATCATGAACTTCGTGGCATCCCCCTCGCCGATGATGTCGATGACAACCTCGCGATAATTGCTCACCTCGCTAGCCGGGATCGGCTTGTGCCAGGTAAATGACGACAGCTTCAGCTCGTCGTGCAGGTCTGCGATGACCGTCGCCAGCGTTGCGGAATGGTCCGCGCCGCGCAGCGCCTTCTCTGCTGAGTGGATGAGCGTCGACTGGAGCAGCGCGTGGCCGTCGGTATTCGCGGACCCGCGCCCCTTTGCTCCGAGGACTGCCAACATGCGAGATGGATTGAGGCCGTTCGGATCGTTCCGGCGCGTATCGTTCACAACGCAATAGATTCCCGCCTGCGGGAGCCGCACGATCATGTCGGCCCTTTCCCCAGGGAAGAGGAAGGCTTCATCCGTTTTGCGAATTGCCGAGCGGGTCAAACCGTCCATTGCCAACTGCCACATCGGCAGCGGTGAACCGGTGCAGAAGCGCTCTCTCCAGGCGACCTGGTCTCCGGCCTTGACGCTTCGAAGCGGAGGCGCGGCGGGGTCGAGCCGATACAGCCGCATGTGAATTGATTCGCCGGTTCCGGCGTTGACTAGGCGCCAGCGCTCGAAGGCTCCGACCGTGGCGTCTGCGAGCTGCGGTTGAACCTTGCCGTTGATGCCCATGAAGCGGCCGTCCCGCGCCCATCCCCAGTCGTTATCGAAGCTCTCGACCCGTCCGATTTCGCCGGCCGCGCAGGTGAACGGGCGAAGCGGCTCGTGCTTTATGTCACGCGCGCCCTCGATCTGGCCCTTCCCGTCGAGGCAGCCGTACTGGATCTGTTGGAAAAGCATTACGCGTTCGGCGAAGGGCTGCCCCCGTCCGTCCTTCAACAGGATGTCTACATCGCCACGGCCCGTCGCCGTCGGCAATCGATTGCCGGTAACGACCAGCGCCCCGGCCATGCCACTTCCGAGCTGGACATAGCCTGCGCCGTGCTGGTGCGGATGGTACCAAAAGGTGCCGGCCGGGTGATCTGCCGGAATCTCATACTCGTACCGGAACTGCTCACCCGGATGGACAGAGATAAGGACATTGTCGCTATGCCCCGACGGCGACACCCACATGCCGTGCGTATGCAGGTTCGTGTCACTGAAGCACGAATGATCACTGCGCTGTGCGGCCGTGCAGGGCTCTAGCTGGTTGTCGAGGGTAATCGACAGCTTTTGACCCGGCACGACGCGGATCGTCGGAGCGACGAAATCGCCGGGCCTTTCGCCAGAGCCGACAAAGGAACGCAGTTCCACCTTGTCGTCGCTGAGCGTCCACGGATTATAGATGACGCCCTGAACACGGCGAATGTCGAAATGATAGTTGGCGGGCGCCGCGGCGGTTGCCGCGACGGCCAGTCCAAAAAGCAGGGCCCCCATCTGCGCTCCCGTTGGAGGAACTTACGCGCACTCGAATGGAACGTCTGTGGCAGTGAGCTGAGTACAACACAAGCGTTTGCTGCCGCACTCATCCGAAGCGAGTTCACCGCACCAACGTCACCGCGGACCGGGCCAAGGAATTGGTGTTGTTTCGCTTTGGATTGATGTCTGCTTTCCGCCCATTTCGGACAAATAGGCGCGGCTTGTTTGTATGGCCCCTTGACCGTCGAAAGTGGACGTTAGCGCGGAGAGGCAAGCTCTCTCAATCAGGGTAGGCCAATGCTCTTGGACACAAAAAAACCTACAACGCATGTCGCGGCCGCGGCCAATAATAAAAGCGTGCAGGAGGCGAAAAAGCACGATTGAGCAAATTCATAGAAACCGGCTGTCATATGCCCACTGGAGCAAGGCCTGCCGCTGGCGCGGTCGGCAGAACAAATCTCCCGGCTCGCAGTTTTTCTGCACTTGCGCGACATGCCGACGGAACGCGCGCCAGCGGTTGATCTGCCGCTGATCCTCCTCAGCCATGCGCCGACCGGTGTAATAGCGGCAATACCATTGGAACCAGCCTCGCGGATCGGCGGGGTGTA